>JAAZNR010000712.1 GCA_012798155.1 Thermogutta sp.
CAGCCCCACGACGTATTCGATGAAGCCGTTTTCCTCGGGCGTGGCGGTGCGGAGCGAGGACTTGAGCACCTCGGGGTCGAGGCCGTCGTCAGCGGCCAAGAGCCGGCGTGAGGACAGCGTCCCCCAAGTTGCCCCGCCGCACATCATCGCCAAGAATAGCCTGCGGTCCATGCCTCGCGTGCTCCTTCCCCTTGCTAGCGGTTGGGCGGCCGTCTTCCGGACAGATATTCTCGCCGCGCCGTCTCATTGCGGTGCCGTCTAATCGCCGCGCCGTCTCATGGCTGCGCCATCTAATCGCCGCGCCGTCTGATCGCAAGCGGCGACTCGCGACTCGCGGATCACTCGTGCCGATAGGCCGATAAGATTTGCGACCCCGGCCGGGCGGTCTCCCGTGTCATCAGGCGACCCGACCCACGGCCCGTATAGCAAAATCCGCGGGCTTGGAAAAGCCCGATTTGGCCGGCGTGGGCGGCGTGGGGACGCTTGCGGCGGATCGCGGGCTGCGGCGAGCAATCGAGAAATAGCGATCGACGATCAGGCACCGCAAGCGGCGATTCTCCGCGGCTTGCCCGGCCGCTCTCCCGCCGAAGGCATTCGCGAGCGACCCGAAGGCGGCCACTTCGCCGGCCGGATCAGGGGTCCTGCGACCGCGCATGGGAGAACAGCCAGGCGGCAAGCTCAGGCTCGTGGTAGGCCCACCTCCACGAATTGTGGCCGACGCCGGGATACTCCGTGTAGCGAACCTCGGCACCCGCCTTTTTCAGGGCCTCGACCATCCGCTGCGAGAGGGCGGGAGGCACCACCGGATCGGCGCCGCCGTGAAAGACCCAAAAGGCGGTTTCCTTCATTTCCGCCGCCCGAGACTCATCCCCGCCCCCGCAAATCGGCACGGCGGCGGCGAAGTCCTTCGGCCGGCGCAAGACCAGATCGAACGTACCGAACCCGCCCATGGATAGGCCGGTCACGTAGCGCCGCGCCGGGTCCACGCTGAACTCCTTTTGCACGGCGTCCAAAAGCTGGATGGTCAGCTTCATGGCAAGGCCCCCCTCGGCCAATTGGGCCTCCAAACCATTCGGCGTGCGGCGGATGGCGGACCACCACTGATCCCGCGGGCATTGGGGGGCGACCAGGATCACCGGGTGATCCGGCACGGCGGCCAGATTCAGGAATTCGTCGTTCCGGAGCTGGGCCTCGTTATCGTCTCCCCGCTCTCCCGCCCCGTGAAGGAACAGAATCAACGGGTACTTCTTGGCCGGATCGTAGCCTTCCGGCAGGTGGAGCCGATAGGGGAGCGTCTCGCCGTCGGCATTGGTAAACACACGCTTTTCCATGCGTTCCTTAATCATCCGCCGCCTGCCTGCCGCATCTTCTCCGCGGGCAAATTGAGGGAGTGCCAAAACCACGACTAATGCCGCCACCGTCAAGCCGCGCATCACGAATTCCTTCCTTGCATGAACCGAGAAATAGACGGAAAACCGGCGGTAGGCCGGCCCCAAAAACACCCTGCTTAGAGGCAGCCCCTCATTCCGGCTTAGAGGAAGCCCCTGATCCGGAAGCTGCCGGGATCGCACAGGCTCGACCCGAGCCGCCCGATCCTTATCCAATTCCATCCCAGCCCGTGATGTAAGAGTGATGCAAGATTTGTCAGCCGCCCTCGCCCCTACGGTTCGCCGTCCTCACGGCGAACCACGGGAGCGGCAAGGCCTCGATGAGGAGGAATGCCAAGAGGAGGCTATTTCTTCTCTTCCTTCGGAACAGGCACCGGCAGCTCGCCGGCCTTGATCCGGTCACCGAAGGTGGCCGACTTGGGGTCCTTGGGATCGACCTTCTCGGATTCCACCTCCGCCAGCGCCGCCTGAATCTTTTCTTTATTGCGCGCGTCCTTGGTACGGTCCAGCAGGCGGTCCAAGGCTTGGCCGTAAACGTTCCGCTGCTTGCGATCGGTGCCCACGTGGCAGATATTGCATTTGGCCTCTTCCACGAGCCGGGCGAAGGCCTGGTCTTTAGGCTCTTTGCTCTCCTTTTTCACGTAGCGGGCGACGAACTCGTTGCGGAATTGAATGACGGCCCACGCCGCGTTCATGCCCCAACAAGAGGCTCCCAGCACTATCGCTGATACGACAAGAACCGACCACTTCGTTCGCATGGTGCGGACTCCCGAGGCTTCGAGTAAACGCGTGATTGCCCAAAGGGTAACCCCTGCACACCAGCCACGGCTTCCGGAACTGCCCGATGCCGAGCTGCCTTCGGAAGCGGGGGGTAGAAGTCTCGGCCGCCCGGCCGCCGCCCTTCCGTCGGGCGGCCGACCACGGCCTTAAACGTGCTATTATAACATATAGTCGAGCCTCCGGGCGGGGAAAAGTCAACGAGCGAGACGCACATCGCGCCCGCTCTGGCCTTTCCGTCATCGCGACATAGAATGACAAGCGGTTCGTGACGCGCGACCGGCGGGTACAAGGCGATCCGGTTCGGACTCGGTTCGGGCGGTTGCAATCATCGCCGAAGCGGCCGTTGCCCGCCCTTCTGGGGCGAGGGACTCCGCCGTCAAGGGGATATCACGGTTTCGGCGGTTCAATCCGGATGCCATCGGCAAATCAAGGCGATCGATCATGAGTGACTGGTTGGAGGCAGGGGCCGAGGCCCCGGATTTCACGTTGCCCTCGGACTCGGGAAAGAAGATCAAGCTCGGCGAGTTCCGCGGTAAGCCGGTCGTGCTCTATTTCTACCCCAAGGACGACACGCCGGGCTGCACGAAAGAGGCCTGCGCCTTCCGCGATTTGCAGTCCGAGATGCAGTCCCTGGGAGCCGTGGTCTTGGGGGTCAGCGCCGACGACGTCGCCAGTCACGCCGAGTTCCGCGACAAGTATCGGCTCAACTTCCCCTTGCTGGCCGACACCGACCACAAGGTCGCCGAGAAGTACGGCGCCTGGCGGGAAAAGGTGCGCTTCGGCAAAAAGTCCTTCGGCATCCAGCGATCGACGTTCCTGATCGACGCCGAGGGCAAG
>JAAZNR010000713.1 GCA_012798155.1 Thermogutta sp.
CGCGTCCGGCTCCTGCCTCACTTTACCCTTCACGAAATCGTCGATCAATCCGAGGGGAAAAGCGGAAAAGCGAGCAATGAGGACGCGGCGAATCCCGCCCGTGTGACCACAAGCAACCATCCCAACCGGCTTTGAAGGCGGTAAAGCTGCTCACATCGAGTGCCCTGGGACATCCGCCCGACCTGCCCTGTGTCACGAATTCGAGGGGTCGGATTACCCGGGGCCGGAGCGGCCGGGTGACCGGAGTCGTGTGGGTGCCACTGCCGGCGTGAGCCCGCGACGGCAAAACGTCGGAGCCGCCGGTGTCAGCCGGCGGTGTTTCGGCGCTACCCAGGATTCACCACCGGCTTACGCCGGCGGCTCGGAATTCCCTTGCGTGCCTCCACCACCAGCTTACGCTGGTGGCTCCCATTTGCGCTACGAAACCGTGAAAACACACCCACCGGCTTACGCCGGTGGCTCACATTTCGGCGCGCTGCCACCGCCGGCTGATGCCGGCCCGGTCGGCGACCTTTCGAGGATGCCCGGCGGGGGGTAGAATACCGGCTTACCCGTTTCCTGGGAAAGGTTTGCCGGCGTTCTCGCCACCGACCGTCGCCTGCGGCGGCGGGTTGCGGTACGCCTCGAGGCCCTCGTGACCGCCATGAATCCACGACGCATCTTGGTGACCAGCGCCCTGCCGTACGCCAACGGCCCGATCCATATCGGCCATTTGGTGGAGTACATCCAGACGGACATTTGGGTCCGTTTTCAGAATCTCCGCGGCCGCCGCTGTCTGTACATGTGCGCCGACGACACGCACGGCACGGCGATCATGATTTCGGCCCAGCGGGAGGGCATCCCGCCCGAGCAATTCATCGAGATCATGCACGCCGCGCATGTGCGGGATTTCACGGGCTTCGACATCCGCTTCGACAACTACGGCAGCACGCACAGCGAGCAGAATCGCCGCATGTGCGAGCTGTTCTGGAAGGCCATGCGCAAGGCCGACCTCGTCGTGGAGCGGGAGGTGACGCAACTCTACGACTCGGCGGCGGGCGTCTTCCTAGCGGATCGCTTCGTCAAGGGCACGTGCCCCAATCCGGCGTGCCGGGCGCCCGACCAATACGGCGATAGCTGCGACCGCTGCGGCTACACCTACAGCCCCACCGACCTGATCGACCCCGTCAGCACCATCTCCGGGACCAGGCCCGAATTGCGGTCGTCCACGCACCTTTTCCTGCAAATCGAAAGGCTCCACGACTTCTTGGAGGAGTGGACGCAGGGCGGCGACCGCCTGCAACCGGAGATCGCGAATTATCTGAAAGGGCACTTCCTCAACGAGCCGCTTCGAGACTGGGACATTTCGCGGCCCGCCCCTTATTTCGGCTTCGAAATCCCCGACAGCCCCGGCAACTATTGGTACGTCTGGTTCGACGCCCCCATCGGCTACGTCGGCTCCACCCTGCAATGGTGCGAGCGGAGCGGCGAGAAGCTGGAAGACTGGTGGTGGAATCCGGAGAGCGAAATCCACCACTTCATCGGCAAGGACATCACGTATTTTCACTGCCTCTTCTGGCCGGCCATGCTGAAGATCGCCGGCTTGAACCTCCCCAAGAAAATCCACATCCACGGGTTCCTCACGGTCAACGGGGAGAAGATGTCGAAGTCCAAGGGGACGCTGATTCGGGCCGAAACCTATCTGAAGCATTTGGACCCGTCCTACCTGCGGTACTATTACGCCTCCAAGCTCTCGTCTCGGGTGGAGGACATCGACCTGAACTTCGAGGAGTTCGCGGTCAAGATCAACTCGGACCTGGTGGGGAACGTGGTGAACTTGGCCAGCCGGACCGCCCGTTTCTTGGAGGGCGAACCGCTTTCGGCGAGGTATCCGGAAGACGGGGGCCTGTTCGCCCAGGCCGCGGCCGACGGCGAGGCGATCGCCGAGGCCTACGAGTCGTGCGATTACGGGCGGGCGATCCGCATCATCTTGGCGGCGGGGGACCGGGCCAATCGCTTCATCGAGCAGGCCGCCCCCTGGAATCTCAAGAAAGACCCCGCCCGCCGCGAGGCCTTGCGCGACGCCTGCACCATCGGCCTGAATCTGTTTCGCCAAATCGCCGTCTATTTGGCCCCCGTGCTCCCCCGCCTGGCCGAGCAGACCGGCCGCTTGCTCAACGATCCCATCGTATCGTGGAATCAGGCGGAGGTGCCGCTGACCGGACGGCGAGTCGAGAAATACACGCACCTGATGACGCGCGTGCCCAAGGAAGGAATCGAAGCCATGACCGCGGAAAGCCGAGAAGGCGATGCAGCCGACGCCGCCGCGAGCGC
>JAAZNR010000714.1 GCA_012798155.1 Thermogutta sp.
ATGCCGGATTCTCCCGATGCCCGAGAGACGGACTTCCAACGGCTCAAGACCCGCATTCATCGCGAGGTCTTGGAATCGCTCGACCTTTCGCGCCTGGCCAAGCTGGATGAGGCGGAGCTTCGCCGGCACGTCCGCAACCTGACCGAGAGCTTTCTCCGTTCTCGTCCGGAGATCGTGGACGCTGTCGACGAAGATCGTTTGCTCGAGGAATTGATCGCGGAATCGTTCGGGCTGGGACCTTTGGAGCCTTACATGCAGGACCCGGATGTTACGGACATCCTGGTCAACGGCCCGCACGAGGTCTATGTGGAACGGTTGGGGCGTTTGCAGGCCACCAACACTGTGTTCGCCGATGAAGAGCATTTGCTGCAAATCATCCAGCGGGTCGTTTCGCGGGTGGGAAGGCGCATCGACGAGCAGAACCCGATGGTGGACGCCCGCTTGCCGGACGGCTCCCGCGTCAACGCCGTCATTCCGCCGTTGGCCTTGAACGGGCCGATCCTCTCCATCCGGCGTTTCGGGCACGAGCGTTTGCGGGCGCAGGACCTGGTTCGCATGCAATCCATATCTCGGCCCATGCTCGATTTTCTGCGGGCGGCGGTGGAAGGGCGCATCAACATCCTGATCAGCGGTGGAGCCGGTTCCGGAAAGACCACGCTCTTGAATGTTCTCTCGGCCTATGTGCCGGCTCACGAGCGTTTGGTCACGATCGAGGATTCCGCCGAATTGCGGCTGCAACGCAAGCACGTCGTCAGTCTGGAAACCCGCATCGCCAATGCCGAAGGTCGCGGCGACATCGCGCCTCGCGACCTGGTCCGCAACGCGTTGCGGATGCGGCCCGACCGCATCATCCTGGGCGAGGTCCGCGGAGCCGAGGCCCTGGATATGTTGCAGGCCATGAATACCGGCCACGAAGGCTCCTTGACGACGGTCCACGCCAATGACACGCGGGACGCGCTGTCTCGGTTGGAAGTCATGGTCAGCATGGCCGGCTTCGAGCTTCCCGTTTCCGTCGTGCGTCGCTACATCGGCTCGGCCATCACCCTCGTCGTGCATTTGGCACGGTTGAAGGGCGGTGTCCGCCGCGTCATGCGGATTTCCGAAATCGTCGGCTTTTCCGACGGCGACTACCGGCTCCAGGAGCTCTTCGGCTTCCGGCAGGAGGGTGTTGATGAGGAAGGCGCCGCCAAAGGCCGGTTCTATTGCACCGGAAACGCACCGAAACTCGCCGCACGGCTGGAAGAGCAAGGTATTGCCCTGCCCGCCACCCTCTTTGAAAAGGGCGTCACCCGCTGCGAGGAAGAAGACGCCGAAACGAAAGTGGAGATCTCTTGATGACCTTCGATCTCTTCAGCGCGATCCTGGCTTTTTCGGCCGTTACGACGCTGCTCCTGCTGCTCGCGTTCACCGCGCGCGACCTGTTGTGCGGCAACAGAAACAACGGCGAAAGCACCGACCAGGCGGAGGTGCTGTACGTCCCGCCCGAAAAGGCCGGGCGCACCGCCCTGGATCGCCGGTTCTATAGCTTGCTGGAAACGTCGGGCAGTTCGCTGGATCGGACCACGGCCGCCCTGATTCCCGCTGCAGGCGGCGTGCTCGGAGCGGCGATCCCCGTCGTCCTCTTCGACAGCATCCCGCTGGGCGCGGCAGGAACGCTCCTGGGGACGTTGTTGCCTATCGCTTGGTGGCAATTTCGCGCTTGGCGCCGGCAAGTCGCCATGCGGAAGGCTTTACCCGAAGCCCTCGATTTCATGGCGGACGCGGTTCGCGCCGGCCTGTCTCTGGAAAAGGGGATGGAGTTGGTGGGGCGAGAGGCCCGGCCGCCCATTCGTGACGAGTTCCGCATGTGTGCGTCCCAACTGGCGATGGGTTATCCGCCTTATACCGTACTGCAACGAGCGGCGCGACGGATTCCCATTCCCGAATTCCACATTTTCGCGACGGCGGTGTTGGTGCATCGCAAGAGCGGCGGCGACCTCGCCCTGCTGGCGCAACGGCTGGCGCAGGCGACTCGCGATCGCGCCGAGTTCCGCGGACACATGAAGGCGGTCACGGCGGGGAGCCGGCTTTCCGTGATCGGTCTGACCGTCGCCACACTGATCGCTTGCGGCGTCCTGGCTGCCACCCGGCCG
>JAAZNR010000715.1 GCA_012798155.1 Thermogutta sp.
AGCAAGACCGTGTAATACGGCAGCTCCAACCAGACCACGCTGATGAAACTGACGGAGACGGCGAAGCCGACCAAGGCCGCGATGACGCCTCGGGCCATGGCCCGATCCCACTCTCCCGCCGGAGAATCCCGCCGCAACAGCCCCAACAGCCGCCCGATCGTCACGGCGTAGAATCCGCTCAAGAGCAGCAATCCCGGGATTCCCATCTCGGCTCCGGTTTGAAACCACAGCGAATGGGCTTGCATCTTGGGCAGCCCCATGGCCTCGGACTGGAGCGGCCAATGATTCGCGCCGACCCCCAGGAAGGGATGATCGCGCATGGTACGGATGCATGCCTGCCACTGATCCATGCGGCTCTCGGCCGAGCGGTCGCGCTGCTCGGGATCGACGAAGATGGTCATGAAGCGTTGGCGGACCTCCGGCCCGGCCAGGCGGAAGGCCAGAATAGCCGCCAAAAGGAATACAAGATAGTACTTGGGGTGCTTGGGGATGAGGATAAAGCCGGTGATGCCGCCGGCGATCAAACCCAGTTGCCCGCCGCGGGAAAAAGAAAACATGATCGTATTGGCCATCAAGGCCGCCGCGGCGAAGCACACGAGCCTCAGGGACCAGCGCGTCTCGGCGATCGCCAGAAAGAGGGCCAGGATGACGCCGATCACCATGGCCGCCGCGATGCAATTATTGTCGAACCCGCCGTAGGCCTCCAGCACGACGCGATTATAACCCTGATAATAGCTGCGATTGAAATCCAGTGCCAAAAAGCCTTGACTAAGGACGATGACCCAGGCCAATTGGCGGATTTTCGTGCGACTATCGAGCATGCTCATGCCGACCAGGAAGGGGAGCACGATTTTGGCCAGGGAGACGATATACTCTCTGGCCAAATGGGGATAGGGGCAAAAGAAATAGCCCAGGGAAACCCAACCCAAAAAACCGAGCAAGAGGGCCGCGGCGGCCCCGCCCCGCCCCAATCGCCAGTTTCCCAGGCCGCGGATTCCCCAGCCGATCAGCATGCCGACGGCGACGACGAAGCTGTAGCGGCCCGGCCCCTGCGCCCCGACCGACCAATACCACAGCGATTCCGGTTTGATAATCGCATAGTGAATATAGATGAATAGACCCACCAAGGGATAAAAAAGCGCCAGCAGGGCGCCGAGGTAGGTCAGGACGTAAACATAGATCAGGCCGCGCATAGGACCCCGCGCTCAATCCCGCCAACGATATCGCACGATGCACCACAACGCTCGCAGGGCGTCGCGGAAGCCGATTTTCTTTCCCTGCTGATAGGTCCGACCATAATAGCGCACGCCCGTCTCGAAAACACGATAGCCGCGCTTGGCCACCTTGGCCGTCAATTCGATCTCGATGCCGAAGCGATCTTCCTTGAGCGTGTCGCGAATCGCCTCGATGACCTCGCCGCGAAAGGCCTTGTGGCAGGTTTCCACGTCGGTGAGATTCAAATCCGTGAACATGTCGGAGAGCATGGTGATGATCCGATTGGCCACGTAATGCCAGAAATAGAGCACGCGGTGCGGCCCCTCGGAGACGAATCGCGAACCGTACACCACGTCCGCCTCGCCGTCCACGATCGGTTGCAGTAGCGCCGAATACTCGCAGGGATCATATTCCAGATCGGCGTCCTGGATGATTACCACGTCGCCGCGGACCTCCGCGAAAGCCGTTCGCAGGGCGGCTCCCTTGCCTCGATTGCGGGGGTGCCGGAAGATGCGGATTTGGGGGTGATCCTGCCACGATTGCAGCTTGGCCGCGGTTCCGTCGCCGCTGCCGTCATCGACCACCAGGACTTCCTTGTTGCCGGGCGTCTCGGTGATCCGCCGCAGGACCTCGTCGATGGTGGCCTCTTCGTTATACACCGGCACGACCACGGAAAGCAGCATGCCGGGCGGCAAGCGGACGATGCCCAATCGGCGGCGCAAGGCTTGGAGCCATGCGCGGTGCTCGTGCGCCGCTTCTCCCGGCGGGGCGGCCCCGCAAAGGGGACAGCTTTCCTCGGCTTGCGTCATGTCCGTTCGCTCTTGATCGAAGACTGATTCTTCGGCTCCGCCAGAGAGAGCAACGATTGTAAGGGCCGAAGGCGGGCCGCCCAGGTGTAACGGGCTTCCACCAGGCGGCGGGCATTGTCGCCCAGCCGCCGTTGCTCCGAAGGAGAACCCCACAAACGCTCCAGGGCCGCGACCCACTCCGGCGGCTCCCTCGCTTCCAGCACGTCTTCGCCGGGCGAGACCGCCAGGCCCTCCAGGGCCTGGGGCGAGGCGATGACGGGCCGGGCCATGGCCATGCCCTCCAGCACCTTGTTTTGTATGCCCCGCGCGATCCGCAGCGGCGCGACCACCGTCGCACGGGCCAGGTACGGTCGCACATCCGGCACGTCGCCCGTCAACGCGGCGCCCGCCCTCGCGGCGGCCTCGCGGAGCGGCTTTCCCGCTCCGCCGCCGACGATATGGAAGACCGCGTCGGAGCGGCGCCCTCGCACCTTCGGCCAAACTTCCGAGAGAAACCACATCAAACCGTCCACGTTCGCGCGGTAGTCCAACGCACCGGTAAAAACGCAACTCGGACCGGCCGGCACGGCGCGGTCGGGATCGGTCCGCGACTGTTCCCTTTCGCCCCGGACTGCGTGCGGATGGAAGTAATCGCCGTCCACGCCGTTTTCCACCGCGATCACGTTTTCGGCCGGACAAAAGTCGCGAAACACGCGGCACTCCGCCTCGCTGACCAGCGTGATCCATCGAACCCGTCGAGCCAACGACGCCTCCAGCCGTCTCAATCGCCGCCCCTCCAGTCGGTACAATGCGCGTGCCGGCCGGCGCGCCCAGGACGCATAGTCGAAAAACTTCCGGCTATCCACATCCACCAGGTCCACGACGCAGCGCTGCGGGGGACAGCCCGTGTAAGCGAGGTACTGCGCCATGCTCGAACAGTAGGCGATGACCCAATCGTAGGTCCGCGCGGAGTGCAGCGCGGCGATCTCCCGCCTCAGTCGCGGCGAAGAGAACAGGCCTTCCGTGGCCGAACGCCCCACGGCCAGCGACCACAGGCCCCGCAACCACCGCCGTCGCTTGTCCACGGGCACGGCGATGACATGATCGCACAACTCAGCCAACCCTGCCGGCACGCCGTCGGTAACAGGTTCATCGGCCAAGAAGGCGGTATCGACCACGGCGAAGCGCGACAGGTATTGGATCAAGTTGTAGGAACGGATGCGATGGCCGCGATTCGGGGGATACGGCGTGCGGTGCACCAAGAAGAGGATTTTGGGAACGACCGGCGGCCCGCTCACGTTTCCGCTCCCCCTTTTTTCGCACGTGAAGGCGGACGCGATGAATCACGTGAAGGTGCACGCGATGAATACCGTTTCCACTCCACCACGGGGAGCGGCAAGGCATCCAAGCAGCGATCGAGCCGCGTGAAAGAAAAGCCGGCCAGCATCCGCCGGAGCTTCCCCTCCGTCGTGCGCAGACCCACGCGGTGGCGGCGCCGGGCCAACCACGAGGCGCCCTTGACTTCCGGTTGATCGGGATCGATCTCCCAGGGATGCACATACACCATGCAGGGCCGGCCGTGTCGCGAACGGACCCGCCGCATCAGGCGCCGCGTCAACCACCAGGGGAAGAGCCGCAGATAACCTCCGCCGCCGAGCGGCACGTTGCAGCCCGCCCAGCGGACCGTGGTACCGGGAAACTCGCGGATCGTTCCCGACGGCGTCACGATCCGATGCGGCCCCGGTTCAGCGTCGGGGATGCCGTAGCGATCGTGGCGAATGGGAAAGATGCCGGCATCATTGCGAAACCCCAAATCGGCCAGCACCTCCAAGGCCCAAAGGGAATCTCGCGTGACCGAAAAGCTTGGCGCGCGATAACTCACCACGGCCGTGCCGGCGGCGTCTTCGATCACGGTCTTGGCTCGCCGCACGTCTTCCTGGAACTCCCGCGGTGTCATGTGATAGATCAATCGATGATCGTAGCCGTGGCAGGCGATCTCGTGTCCCGCCGCCGCGATCTCCGCGACCAATCGCGGCCGGCGCTCGGCGATCCAGCCCAAGATGAAAAATGTGGCCTGCACGCCGTGGATCGCCAGCAGTTCCAAGATTCGCGATAAGCACCCGGCTAGGCGGCTGGGAACGGCGTCCCAATCAGATCGGGCCAAAACCTTCTCGAAGCCCGAGACCTGGAAGTATTCCTCGACGTCCACGGAAAAGACATCGGGCGGCAATGTCGCGGACGCGCTCACCGCGGTTTACGGTCCTTCGAGCGAGCCAGGCGGCGCCGGCCGTTGCTGCGGGAAGTCCCGTGGGCCGATCCCTTCCCGTTGCCGGTTTTGTGCCTCTTGCCGTTTCCATTTCCCGAACGACCGTTGGGAGGTCCAAGCGGTACGGACTCCAACTGCCGGAGGGCGCGACCGTAGGTGGCCGGCACGGCGGCCCAGTCGCCGCCGGCCTTCATCCAAGCCGGGATTCGGCAGGGCCGTAAGAGACCCAGGTATTTCGCCACCGTCAAACCCGGCAACCCTAACATCTTGAGGGCCGTGCACAGCAGGATCCGGAGGTCGAGCCACAAATCGGCCGACTCGATATACTGCCGATCCAGCACCAGCTTGCGGCGAACGGAGTCCAAGTCGCTATCCGGGGGGAGATTGATTTGCGACAGCCCCGTAATTCCCGGCAGAACCTGGAGGCGATCCAAATAGCCGGGGACCAGCCGGGCCAAGGAGTGCGTGAATTCGGGACGCTCGGGACGCGGACCGATGAGCGTCATTTGCCCGGCCAGCACGTTGAATAATTGGGGAAGCTCATCCAGGTGCAGCTTGCGGAGCAGGCGACCCAGCGGCGTGATCCGCGGATCGTTCTCCTCCGTCCAGACGGGGCCGGTTTGCGCCTCCGCGTCCGCCCGCATCGTTCTCAGCTTCCAGACCCGAAAGTGCCTTCCGCACTTCCCCACGCGAACCTGTCCGTAGAACGCCGGTCCGCGGCTCGTCAAGCGGACCAGCACCGCCAGCAGCAGGATAACTGGCAGCATCAGGGGGGTGAGGGCGACCGCGATCAACCGGCCCAGCACCGGCTGCCGGCGGAAATAGGTCGATACCCGGATCGGCGGAGGTGAAGGCGGGGGTGCCTCGGATGGGGATTCTCGGCTCGCCGGCGCGGGGGACGCGACCGGGGGTAGCTCGTTGACTGCCTCGAGTCGCCGCAACATGGTAGCCGTCTCCAAGTTGAAAATGCTCGTTGCTTGGCCCGTTGCTCGTCTCGGCCCCTTGGTCCTGCCCCGTCGTTTCTATAGCCCCGAACACCCTGCCGTCGAAGCCGGCGGACGTGAGTTTCCACGCCCCCAGGCCCTGACCAGTTTCTCTCCCCTTTCGAACGCCCATGCCAGCCCAAGGGCAGGTCTCGCGGTGGGAAGGACACCATCCCCTAAGGATAGCGTGGCTTACCGTCGATTCAACCCAAAAATCCCGCAAATCCGTCGAACTCCGCACGGCTCCGCATTGTGCTCAAGCTGCTGCCGCCAAGGGGGAAGGGCGGCACATTTCCCTCGCCGATCGATGACCGGTAGCCGTTGACGGCTGTGCCCGGTCTTTCCTTGAAACGCAGAGCACGCAGAGGGCGCGGAGAAAGAAGAATTGATAGGCCCAACTCTGCGTTCTCTGCGTTTCCTTTTCATTCCCCCCAAATCATCCCCCCATCCGGTTCGCGGGCCGGCGCGAGGCCCGTCTTCCACCCGGTTGCAAGCCGAAAGATGTAGCGGGCTCGTTCACGCCCCAGGTCGTTTTTGCAAGCTTCCCGGCGAGCATGGAGAGACTGCCCGTGAACCGTTACGATGACCGGAACCGCGGAGAGTCGGGAAAGGCGGCAAGGACAGGAAACGGTCGGGATCACTCCCCAAGTTCGGCTCGGCCGGTCCGCACCTCCGGCGTCGATCGGCCGAGGGGCGGAATCCTCCGGATGATGCCTCCGGATGACGCGAGACGGGCGGGACATCCACAAGCGGGACATCAAAGGGGTTCCACGTCCACCACGTCCAACTCGACGGAAGCCCCTTTCTGGATGAAGGAGACCATCACGATGAGATGGTGCTTTCCGCGACGGTTGACGATCACGCCTTCCAGACCCGCCAAAGGACCGCTGCGAATGCGGACCGGTTTCCCCGGCTCCAATTTCTCCTGCGGCGTGACCGGCAGGCCGGACTCGACGGCCTGGCGGATTCTGCGGAGGTCCTGCACCAACTGCTCGGAGTCGAGGACGACCAGGCAGCGCGACACGCAATTGGTGGTTAGGGCCTTTTGCCGATCGGCGTCGTCCCCTTGCAAGAACACGTATCCTGCGAAAAGAGGGTTCCACGAGGTGCGAATCCGGCCGTCGCCCAGCTTCACGCGGTGCGGCACCAGCGGGCAATAATGACGGATGCCCATCTCCCGCAGCTTGCGGAAGAAGGCCTTTTCCCGCCGCGCCAGCGTGTAAATCACCCACCACGGTTTTTCCGCGGCCTCGCTGGTTTCGAGGAGGTCTTCCGGGAAGATGTCCGGTTCGCGGGGTAGAATCGGCATGACGGCGGCCGTGCTAGCAATCTGCATGCTCATCCAAGGCATCCGGGGTACGCTCTTCAGGATACCAGACCGGTCTCGATGGACCAACACGGACAGGCGTCGCTTTTTGTGGCGTCGCTTTTCGTCACGTTCCACGCATTCCCATTGTCGCGGTGACGCACGCCGCGACCCATTCCGACATTCCATCGGGACCCATCGGGGCACACTCCGTGCCCGTGGGGTACGCCGGTGCTCCCCGTTCCGTCTCCTCCAACCCGCATTACCCCTGCAATCGACCTCAAACCTACAATCGGCCCCCAATCCTCATAGTTTACTTGCTCCCTGGGGGTCTGACCAATCGATGCCTGCCGTTTTTCGCCGCAC
>JAAZNR010000716.1 GCA_012798155.1 Thermogutta sp.
GGTCATCCCCGGGGCCCGCCGGCCGGATCAGG
Organism: Thermogutta sp.; assembly: GCA_012798155.1. GTDB lineage: Bacteria > Planctomycetota > Planctomycetia > Pirellulales > Thermoguttaceae > Thermogutta. Next base: position 33 of record JAAZNR010000716.1, read on the forward strand.
CCCGGTCCAACGCCGCCGCGAGCGATCTGCCGCCGCTCCCCGGCGAATTGCACAATCGCTTGGGACGGTTCTACGAACGGGAAGTGGCCCGCCATATTCGCGGCAAGTACTGAGCCTCGAAAAGTGCGGAACTGGAACCGAGGGGCCACGGTTCGACGGGCGGCCCCCCGCACGCCGGCGTAAGCCGGCGGTGGAATCGCTGCGAAGACGGGCGACTGGGGGCTGCGCTGCGCTACGACCCCAGCCACCCAGCGCACTCCCCGGCCACCCAGTGCATTCCCCGGCCACCCAGCCGTGGAATCGCGCCGAAACACGAGCCGCCGGCGTAAGCTGGTGGTGAAATCGCCGCGAAGACGGGCGACTGGGGGCTCCGCTCCGCTACGACCCCAGCCACCCATCGCACTCCCCGGCCACCCAGTGCATTCCCCGGCCACCCAGTGCATTCCCCAACCACTCAGTGCACCCCCCAGCCACCCAGCCCGCTTCCCGGCTACCCAGCCCCCGCGCCGACCACCTGGCCCCCGCGCCGGCTGCCCAGGCCCTTCCCCGTGCACCCGCCGCGCTGGAGGGCCACGCGCGATCGTGGCGGGACGCGATCGTGGCGGGAATTGGAGGGCCGCGCTCCGTCGTGGCCGAGATCAACGCACAGCGCACGGCCGCGGGCGGCCGGGGATATGTCACCCATGCCGGCCGATGTGTCAGCCCATGCCGGTGCCTATGTCATCCCACCCCGGCATCGGGCAGAATATCATATGTCTCCGGCACATGCCTCGGCATGATCGCCGGCGCGTGCCCCGGGGTCATCGAATCCCCGTCCCCATGCCTCGGCATGATCGGCCGGGCGGGGGGCTTAACGATCGGCCCGGCATCGGGCTTACCAGAAGAAAACGGCGGGCTTACGAGAAGAAAAGGGAGGTTCGCGTGAAAGAGCGTTTGTTTCCCTGTTTGCAGCGGGCGGTTTCCGAAATCGGCCTGGGGACCTGGCAATTGGGCGGCACGGAGTGGGGCGACGTCCCCGAGCGGCAGGCCCTGGATACCCTTGCCGCGGCCGCCGATGCCGGCATCACCTTCCTCGACACCGCCGACATCTACGGCTTGGGACGCAGCGAAGGCCTGATCGGCCGATTCCTCCAAGGCAGACCCGATCGCGACCGCTTCTTCGTGGCCACCAAGTTGGGGCAACACCCCGAGCCGGGCGGGGCCGCCAACTTTACCCGTGAGGTCGTCCGCCGGCATACCGAGGACTCGCTCCGCCGGCTGGGCGTGGACGCCCTGGACTTGACGCAAACGCACAGCCTCCCCTTGGAGGTCATGCGCGATACGCCGATCTTCGACGCCCTCCGCGAACTCCGCGACGAAGGCAAGATCCGGGCCTTCGGGGCCAGCGTGGAGAGCATGGAGGAGGCCCGCTTCTGCCTCGGCGTGGAGGGCATGGCCTCGCTGCAAATCATCTTCAACATCTTCCGTCAAAAGCCCATCGACGAGCTTTTCGACGAAGCCAAGGCGAAAGGCGTGGCGATCATCGTCCGGCTGCCTTTGGCCAGCGGGCTGCTGGCGGGCAAGTTTACCCGCGACACCCGATTCGCCCCCACCGACCACCGCAATTTCAATCGCGACGGCGAGAAATTCAACGTGGGCGAAACGTTCGCCGGATTGCCGTTCGAGAAGGGCCTGGAGCTGGTGGATCGCATGCGGCCGTGGTTTCCCGAGGGCATGAGCCTGGCCCAGGCGGCCTTGCGATGGTGTCTGGACTTTTCCGCGGTGACCACGGTCATCCCCGGGGCCCGCCGGCCGGATCAGGCCCGGTCCAACGCCGCCGCGAGCGATCTGCCGCCGCTCCCCGGCGAATTGCACAATCGCTTGGGACGGTTCTACGAACGGGAAGTGGCCCGCCATATTCGCGGCAAGTA
>JAAZNR010000089.1 GCA_012798155.1 Thermogutta sp.
CACGAGCAAGTCGGTAGCCGGTCCGCCCGCATAGTCCCAGTACAGTCGCCACTGGAAGAAGCGTGATACGTCGAAGGGGACCTTGGGGGCGTCGCCCAGGAACTGCTCCCAGTCCAGATCGGGTCCCGGCTTGGCGTTGGGGTCCGGGATGGGCATCCGCTCGCCCCAGTCGCCGCGGCGGAAGTAGCCGAGCTGGACGTGGACGATCTTGCCCACGATTCCCTGCTCGATCAAGGCGCGGGCCTTGGCGTAGGCCTCGTCGGCCACGTACTGCGTGCCGACTTGAACGATCCGTTTCAGGCGTTCGGCCTCATCGCCCAATTCGGCCGCCAAGTCCATTTGCGACCAATGCGTCAGAGGCTTTTCCACGTAAACGTCTTTGCCGGCGCGGACGGCGGCCAGGGCCTGCGGGGCATGGTGCCGGTCCGGCGTGGCGATGCACACCAGATCGACTCCGCCGTCGGCCAGCAATTCCCGATAGTCGCGGTAGATCTTCCCGCCGGTGCGGGCGGCGGCCGCCTCGACCCGCGGCCGGTACACGTCGCAGACGGCCACGGTGTCGCAGCGCCCCTGTTCCTTGAATTTCAGGCAGATGTCGATGTGGGCGCCGGCCCGCCCGCCCGTCCCGATGAACCCGATCCCCGGCCGGGCGTTCGCACCCAAGACCCGCGACGAGGCGAAGATTTGCGGAATCGGCAGCGCGGTCGCGGCAGCCAACGTGCCTGCCGCTCCCAACCAACGACGACGGTTCCAAGGCAATGCTGAGGACTGTTCCATGGCAACGATCTCCCGGTTGTAAGCGACACGCCCCTTCCGAAAGCGAACCGCGACACGGCATCGAGCATCCGCGACGCCGCATCGAGCCGAGGGTATGCTACCACAGCGCGGCGGCCGGGAAAAGAACCAGCCTATGGTACCGGGCATTGGCCCGAACCGCGGCGTTCCCCGGTGATCAGAATGCGGCGGCGAAGCCGGGCCGAGATTCTTCGGTCCGCGGACGCACGCCCGGCATCACGGCCGGCTCGCGGTTGCGGCGGGGGTGACGCCGCGTTCCGGCCGCGATATGCTGAGGCTTGGGCGGTTTTCCCTCGACGCAGCAAGCGGTTCGGCCCGGCCGGAGAAAGGCTCCGTGCCCCAAACCCGGCGAGCCTTGGCGGCCGTTTTCCGAAACGTAAACGTATCTTGGCGGCGGCGTTTCCAACGCAAGACGGGGTGCTCCAGCAATCATGCGGCTTGTGATGGTCGGGACCGGTCCGTTCGGGGTCCCCACGTTTCGTCGACTGTTGGAATCGCGGCACGCCGTGCCGGGCTTGGTGACCGCGCCCACCGAGAGGGACGGCCGAAGCGTGCCCCCCAGCCCCCTGCGGGAAATCGCGGCGGCCCATCGAATCCCCATTTTCGATCCCCCGGATATCAACGCCGAGGAGACGCGAAAGACGATTGCGTCATGGGACGCGGATTTGCTGGTGGTTTGCGATTATGGGCAGATTCTGTCGCCGCAGACGTTGGCCGCGGCCAGGCTCGGGGGGGTCAATTTGCACGCTTCGCTGCTGCCCAAATATCGGGGCGCCGCCCCCATCCCCTGGGCGATTTACCACGGCGAGAAGACCACCGGGGTGAGCGTGATCCACATGACGCCGCAAGTGGACGCCGGGCCCGTGATCGCCCAGAGCGAGGTGGACATCTTGCCCGACGAGACGGCCGTGGAACTGGAAGCGCGACTCGCGGAGATCGGGGCCTGGTTGATGCTGCGGACGATCGACAATTTGGAGGCCGGTTTGCTGGAGGCTTTGCCGCAGGACCCCAAGGCCGCCTGCCGCGCTCCCAAGCTGAAGAAGGCGGACGGGCTGGTGGATTGGGGCCGGCCGGCGGAGGCGATTCGCAACCAGGTTCGCGCGATGGTCCCCTGGCCCAAGACGTACACGTATTGGTTGCGGCCGGGGAAGCCGCCCCTGCGGCTGATCCTGGAGAGCGTGCAGGCGGTGGAGCAGGCGGTGGAGCGGTCCGATGCGGCGGCCCCTCCCGGCACGATCCTGGAGGCCGGCCCGCAAGGCATTCTGGTCGCGGCGGGAAAAGGGGCCGTCCTGATCCGCGGGCTTCAGCCGGCCGGCAAACGCCTCATGTCGGCCGAGGACTTCCTCCGCGGTTATCGGCTTCAACCGGGCGATCGTTTGGGGACGCCGGAAACCGCCGAGTAAGGGCGAACGCCGGCAATACGGCGGGACGCCTGTGCTCCCACCTGCACGCGACGCCCGGTCGGGGTAACATGGTGTAACACGTTGAGAAAGTCTCCGTGTCACACGTTGAGAGAATCGCGGTGCAACATGTTGAGAAAGTCGCGGCGTAACACGTTGAGAAAGCCGCGATGCAACATTTCGAGAAAGCCGCGGAGGCGGGCAGGGGCACCCTCGGGGCGGCGAGACGATCCGGCGGGGCACGGGAAGCGGGAGACCTTCCCCCGCGGCGCCGCGGCTCCAACCGTATCCGTAATTAACACGTTGGGAGATGAGCGACATGCCCTTGGTGGTTGTAGGTTCGGTGGCGTTCGATAGCGTGGAGACGCCGCAAGCGGCGAGGGATCGCGTCTTGGGCGGTTCCGCCGTCTATTTCTCGCTGGCGGCGAGATTCTTTACCACCGTGCGTTTGGTGGGCGTCGTGGGCGAGGATTGGCCCGCCGAATACACGGAGCTGCTGCAAGCCCAGGGCGTCGATACG
>JAAZNR010000717.1 GCA_012798155.1 Thermogutta sp.
AAGCTGGACGAAGACCCTCGCTGGCGAGTCCTCTTCCAAGGTTATGCCTTCGGCGTGGATTACCGTGAGGAGCGGGGGCATGCCTATATGCTGCGGGATCAAGACCAGACGGAGCGCGTCACGCGATTCACGCAACCCGGCTCCTGTCTGCACTGCCATGCGGCCGTGTTGCCGGCCTACCGCGAGATGGGCCGCCGCGCCGGCATCCCCGACGACCGCCGCCAAGAGCAGATCATGAAGGGTTTCGAGGTCGTTTGCGCCATGCCCTGGAACGAAGCCCGCAACTTGACGGACGACCAGGGCCGCAAGCTCATCGACCATCCCGTGACCTGCCTCGACTGCCACGACCCGGCCACCATGCAATTGCGGATCACCCGGCCGGGCTTCCTCAACGGCATTCAGCGCTTGGCCGAATCGGACGACGACGTCCCGCACTTCCCCAGCATCGGCCGCTGGCGCAAAGGTTCCCGCGATAAGCCCTACGACCCCAATCGCGAGGCCTCGCGACAGGAGATGCGCTCCATGGTCTGCGGGCAGTGCCACGTGGAATACTATTTCAAGGGGCCGGAGAAGTTGCTGACCTATCCCTGGCACAACGGACTGAAGATGGACCAGGCGGAGGCCTACTATGACGAAGCCGGATTTGCCGACTGGAAGCACGGCGTCTCGCAGGCCCCGATGCTCAAGGCCCAGCATCCCGAATTCGAGCTGTGGAGCCAGGGCATTCACGCCCGAAGCGGCGTGGCCTGCGCCGATTGCCACATGCCCTACGTCCGCGTGGGCGCCGTCAAAATCAGCGACCATCACGTCCGCAGTCCGCTGTTGAACATCTCCCGCGCATGCCAGACCTGCCACCGCTATCCGGAGGAGGAAATCCTGGCGCGAGCCGAGGCGATCCAAACCCGCACCGAGGGACTGATGGAGCGTGCCGAGATCGCCGTGATGGACCTGATCGAGGCCGTCGCCGCCGCGGAAAAGGCCGGTACGGACGCCGCCGCCCTGGACGCCGCGCGGCAACTGCATCGGCGGTCCCAATGGCGGCTGGATTACGTGGCGGCCGAGAATTCGATGGGCTTTCACGCCCCGCAGGAGACCGCCCGCATCCTGGCCGAGGCGATCGACCTGGCGCGGCAGGGACAGCTTTCCCTGCCCCGCGTGGAAAAGACCGCCCAAGGTCACGTCGGGGTGGCTGGGGCGGAGCGGGTGGCTGGGGTCGAAGCGCAGCGGAGCCCCCAGCCGCTTGCCGATCGGAGACGCCCCGCACTGCCGGACAAGCCGCCAGTGGCACCCGTGCGGTGATGGCCGGACTGATGGCAGGAGCGAACGAATTCGCCGGCTCGGCTTGCCGCCCGGCTGCTTTTCCGCAAAACTCGCGGCACTTGCTTGCTTTACCCAACTTGCCAAACTAAGATCGAAATGTGGCGTCATCCCGTAAGGATGCCGTGACGCCGTAACGATGTGGTCCGGTTGCGGGGGCCAGGCCGCAGCGGTTGGCGACGGCGCGTACCGTCTTCGCGGTTTGCCTCCGGACGGCACGGCGAAGGCGACCCCGCATATTGGCGGTAAACGTGAGTTCGTCGCGAAAGCGATCACGTGGAACGGCTGCATGATCTCGACGGGCCGGCGGACGCCTGCGAGTCGGTTGAGCAAAAACGGTCCCGAGACGTTACGATGGAGAGGCTCCTCATGTATCGATCCGGTTTTTTGCGTCGATGGCCGGGCTGGTTTCTGCTGGCCCTACTCTGGGCGGTGACTTTCGTTTCTCCGCTGCGGGCGGAAGATGATAATACTGGTGGTGTGGCCGCCAACGCCCCGGCCGGCGTGCTCGTCAGCCCGGAGGGCGTCCTCCGCTTGCAGACGGCGGCGGACCCGCTGGGCATGGTGATGCGGGAGCGCGTCGCAGCGGCCCGCCACGCCTTGCCCCCCGATATCATACGCTACAGCCGTCTCCGCAAGGTATCGCTTCCGCGATTGGAGCGGGCGATCATCGCCGCCAACGGCGTCGTCTCGGACGAGATGCGCTACATGGCCGGCCTGCTTCGCGTGCGGTACGTCTTCGTGTATCCCGAGAGCGGCGACATCGTCCTCGCCGGACCCGCCGAGGGCTGGGTTCCCGATCCGGCGGGCCGCGTGGTAGGCATCACCAGCGGCAGGCCGATCATCCAACTGCAAGACGTGGTCACGGCGTTGCGGGCCTATCCTCCCGACAAGGAAGGCCCCGCCGTCATCGGCTGCTCGATCGATCCCACCCAGGAAGGGCTGGCCAAGATGCAGGAATTCTTACGGCGGATGGGCGGAACCTTCCCCCGCGGCCAGGAACTCCAGACCGCCCGCTACATGAGCACCGGCGTCAAGAACAGCCTGGGCCTGCAAGAGATCACGATCGAGGGCATTCCCGCCGACACGCACTTCGCCCGTATCCTCGTGGAAGCCGACTATCGCATGAAGCTGATCGGCATCGGCTTGGAGAGGCCGCCGGTCCGATTGACCACCTTCGTGGAAAAGGCGGCCTCGTCGTCCGCCCCGGCGAACGCCCTCTTCCGCTGGTATTTCGTGCCGGACTATCAATGCCTTCGGGTGACGGAGGACGGGACCGGCCTGGAGTTGGTGGGCGACGGCGTGAAATTGGTCGGCGAAGACGAGGTCGTCATGGCCGGCGGCGCCCGGGCACAAGCGGCGACCTCCAATGCCGCCAGCCGGGCCTTCACCACCAGCTTCACGAAGAAATACCCGGAGCTGGCCGCCCGATCCCCGGTCTATGCCGAACTGCGAAACGTGATCGACCTGGCCGTCGTCGCCGCCTACATCCAGAAGCAGGACTTCTATACGCAGGCCGGCTGGAAGATGGAGTTCCTGGCCGACGAGTCGAAGTTCCCGGTACGCACGTATCCGGCCCCGAAGCAGGTGGAATCGGCGGTCAACGCGATCATCAAGGGCAGCCGGATCATGACGCCCATCGGCGGCGGCGTGCAGATCGAGGCCGAAGAGGCCCTGCAAGCGGAGAACTTGTTGCCCGATGAAGGCGACCAGGTCCGCAAGCTGCACGAGGAAGTCAAGGTTTCCTTGCCCGCCGATACCTGGTGGTGGGATTGATCGCAAGCCGACCACAGGGAGCCGCCGCCGGCGCAAACCGGCGGGTGGATGCAGCGCGAAAACGGGCGACTGGGGGCTGCGCTCCGCTACGACCCCAGCCACCCGGCCGTACTATTAACACGAGCCACCAGCGTGAGCTGGTGGTGGATGCAGCGCGAAAA
>JAAZNR010000718.1 GCA_012798155.1 Thermogutta sp.
CCGCAACGGTCCAACTCGGCGTGGATGTCGTCGAGATTCCACTGTTCGATGAGCAGGCCCCGGCGGCGGAACTCCTCGGCCCGCCGTCCGATTTCGTCCTGGATTTCCTCGTCGGAAACGGGGCCTAAGGACTTCTTGACCTCGGCCTCGATCTCGGCGGGCACGCGGGCCCGCTTGAAACGCATGACGCGCCGTGCGGCGGGCGGGCGCGGCTGATTGGCGGTCGCGATCACGGTGATCAAGGCGGGCAAACGGACCTCCACCAATTCCCAGCCGTTGCCCACGTTGCGGCGAACGCGGGCACGATCGCCGTCCAGACCGACCAATTCTTCGAGATAGGTCACTTGCGGGATGCCCAGCTTTTCCGCGATCTGCGGCCCGACCTGGGCGGTGTCGCCGTCGATGGCCTGCCTGCCGCACATCACGATGTCGTAGCGGCCGATCGTCTCGATCGCCCGAGCCAGAATGTAGCTGGTGGCCAAGGTATCGCTCGCGGCGGCCCGGCGGTCCGTGAGCAGAATCGCCCGATCCGCACCCCGAAACAGGCAATCGCGGAGGACGTCGGCGGCCTTGGGCGGCCCCATGCTGACGGCCGTCACCGTTCCGCCGAACCGATCCCTCGCGTCCAGGGCGGCTTCCAAGGCGTTCAGGTCTTCGGGATTGAAAATCGCCGGGAGGGCGGCACGATTCACGGTACCGTCCTCTTTCATCGCCTCGGCCGTCACATTGGCCGTGTCCGGAACCTGCTTCACGCAAACAATGATGTCGTAAGGCACCTTCCGCTCTCCACGATGCAAGGGAGCCTGCCGGATCGGAAACGTGGGAATATCGAACCTGCCGCGGCAGAAGGGATTTGTGCGTCGGCGACAATCCGTGTCGGCGGGATCGTACGCTCGGCATTACCCCCGCGACGCCCCCCTCAAGGCTGAATAGGGTTCAGCCGCGGTGCGGTCCGTCGCTCCACCCACCAACGGGTTATCGACGGTGGTAAGATGGATATTGTAGCGTAACGAAGCGAAGGGCAGAACACCAGTTGCCCCTAATCAACGGAAAAAGTGGGCGGTTTCCCCGTCACGAAACCGCGAGCACAAGCGGAGTCACCCCCGCTCGAAAGGGATGGCCGGTGCACCTCTTGGTTGCCCTTCGCCGGAGCTTGCCGGCCGCAACTTTCCGCCCCCCCGATTGTAGCGGTTCACGGGAACCGTCGCCGCGTTTGCGGGAAAGCCCGCAAAGCTGGGATTGCCGTCTTCGCGCGGGAATGGGCTGGGTAGCTGCTTTTTCGGCTTGGAACGGCGCAAAAGACCGGCCTCCCAACGCCCCAGGGACGGCCAGCCGGGAATGAAAGGCTGGAAACGCAGAGAACCCGGGCGGGAATGAAAGGCTGGAAACGCAGAGAACGCAGAGTTGGGGCTACCGATTTTCCGTTCTCCTTCTTCCTTCTCCGCGCCCTCTGCGCCCTCTGCGTTTCAAAATCCCCGCCGTTTGGACCTTTGCGTTTCAAAGACAGATCGGGCAGTGGTGTGAACGGCCACCCCCGATTAAAGGAACAGGATCGTGGTCAGTACGAACAGCGGGATCAGGATGCAAATGCTGTAAACCATATAGCCGAAGAAACTGGGCATTTTGATGCCGCGTTTTTCTGCGATCGCCCGGACCATGAAGTTCGGCCCGTTCCCGATGTAGGTGTTCGCCCCCATGAACACGGCCCCCAGACTGACCGCGACCAGCAAAGCGTGGTCCACGCCGTTGCCGGGCGGAACCAGCTCGGTCCCCCCCAGCGTCCGGGCGGTCTCGAAGAAGACCACGTACGTCGGGGCGTTGTCGAGGAACGACGACAAGGCACCGGTCGCCCAGAAGAATTGGGCGGGCGAATGCAGCCCCAATTGCGGCCCCACCACGTGCAGAATCTGCAAGGGCGGCTGCATCGTGATGAAGATGCCGAAGAACAGCGCCGCCACCTCGATGATCGCCGCATAGTTGAACTGATTGGCCCGGCGGGACGCCTCGTCGCCCAAGATCAACGAGAGCGCCACCAACCCCAACTGAACGATCTCGCGGAGATAGAGCGGCGGATGGAAGTCCGTGCCCGGGACGGCCTTGCTCGGATCCAGCAGGGCCACCGCCAGGACCACGCCGACCAGCAGCGGCAGGTTCGGCCATAACCCGCTGATGCGCATCCCGCGGACCTGCCGCGAGTCGGCGACCCGATCACGTTTCGCTTCGCGGGGGTAGAAATAGAACGTATCCCACAGGAAATAGAAGGCGAACAAACAGCCGTTGACGAAGAGCCATTCCTTCCACAACTGGAAGGTCCACAGGAAAGGCACGCCCCGCAGATATCCCAAGAACAAGGGCGGATCGCCGATCGGCAGCAGGCACCCGCCGCAATTGCAGACGACGAAGATGAAGAACACGACCGTGTGCACGACGTGCTTGCGTTCGGCATTGGTATCCAAAAGGAGTCGGATCAACAGCATCGCCGCGCCGGTGGTTCCGATGAAACTCGCCAGGACGCCGCCGACCGCGATGATGGCGGTGTTGACGATGGGCTTGGCGGGAAGGTCGCCCTCGATGCGGATGCCGCCGCTGATGGTGTACAAACTGAACAGCAGCACGATGAACGGCACATACTCGCCGAGGATGGCGTTGGCGAACACCGCCCAGGTGTTGCCCCAATGCAGTCCGGAGGGCGACGGTTGACTGACATAATGGGCGGGCCAGTGCCCCTCCACCGGATGCGGATAGATGAACAGGTAATAGGCCAAGGTTACCGCCGCCAGCACCAATGCCACGTAGAAGCGGTGCAGGTTGCTTTCCCACCAATGCTCGGTCCACGGCAGGAGCGGAAAGAGGGCGATCACCAGGAGCATGGCTACAAACGGGGCCACCATCCAGTACGGCGGATGTTCCTTGGCCGTTGCGTGGTCGGCCGGCTTCTCGGCGTTCGCATGCGCCTCTTCGCCCGCCGATGCCCCCTGCGGCTCGGCTTCCGCTTCCGCGGCCTCGCCCTTCGCCCCCGCCTCCTCCGCCTCCTGGGGCGATTCGACGCCGTCGCCGGCGTGCTTCGCTTCGCCATGGGCATCCGTCGCCGCTTCGGCCTGATTCGCGTCGCCCGCCGCCGCGGCCTGGCGCGCGTGGCTTTCGGCCTCCACGATCAAGCGGGTGGCCTTTTGCGGCCAACCGGCGGCCAACGTCGCGGCGTAAATGACAAACAACGCGCCCAAGGCGTACACCACCCGCCTTTGAGCCTGGGGAGACGTCACGTGTTCGTGCGACATACCGGTTCCTTTATCTATCTGCCGGAAGGAGCGACGGCGGTCCTCGCCGTGCCCCGATGCGACGGAAGGCGGCCGGCCCGTGGAACCCCGCCCCTTCCGCCGGTCGCCTCTACCGCTCGGAAACGCAGCGTCTGCGTGGCCGTTCGAAGGCGGGCGGGTCGTTGCCGTGCCGCCAAGCTCAAGAGCCCTGCCGCCAAGCTCAAGAAAACATAGACCGTAATTTTGGATCATTCGGCCGCGATTCACCAGCAGGGGCAGGCGGCGCGATTGAGGGTATGATCCCAAAGAGAGCGGTTCTTGCGCTCATAGGGGTGGGCACGGGCACCTCGCGCGAGTCGCGATTGCGAACCCCGCCGTGCGGACCGCGTTGAGAGAAGACGCTGAGGACCGAAGCGCGTTTAGGGTGTGGTTGACCTTTCCAATCCCCAGATTCCGCGGCGTTCCGCCCTGGCCTGGATTTCCGCCGCGAGAAGCCGGACCTTCAGGCTCTCGGGGAAGGAATACTGCCGTTCCACGCGAGCCAGTCCGGCCTCCACCAGGGCTTCGTTGACGCAAATCTCCCCGGCCCAGACCACCCCCAGAAGACGGCCGTATTTGTCGCGCTTGTTTTCCGTCTCCAGCCGAATCCGGTTGCCCGCCCCGCTGAGAAGGTCGCGCACGGCCTGCGAGGCCTCGGGCCCGAAGGGTTCGACCGGGCTGTTCGGTTTGACGGACTCCGGGGCGTCG
>JAAZNR010000719.1 GCA_012798155.1 Thermogutta sp.
GATTCGCTGTCTTTCCGCGGAATCCAATGCACCGCGGTTCGCGGCCCTTTCCGGCTGGAAAACGACAGGCTCTTGCTGGGACACGTCATCGGGCAAGCGGCGGACTCCGGGCAACCGTCCCAGCCCCTCGAAGCCCGGCTTTGGGACGGCGTGCTCCGCACGGGTGGCTGGATCCGCTTTTATCCCCTGCTCGAATATCAGTTCTCCGCCTCCCTGAGCCAAGCTGATCTGCGCATCGTGGCGCGCGATCATCAAGTGGATGCCCCCAATCTTCGCGGCGCGATTTACGCGGCCGTTTCGCTCCAGGGAAAAGGGGCCGGCATTCAGGGGCTGACCGGTTACGGCAACTTCCAGTTGAAGGACGCCGATATTTATGAACTACCGCTTGTCGTAGCCCTCTTGAAGATCCTTAGCATCCGCGCCCCGAATCGGAAAGCCTTTCGCGAGTGCGAAGGCCGGTTTCAAATCGCGGGCAACCATCTGTATTGGGATCGGCTGATGTTTCGCGGCGACGCCGTAAGCCTCGTGGGACAGGGCGAGATGGACTTCGATTCCAACTTGCGATTGACGTTCCGCTCGCACTTGGGACCGAATGAGCTGAAAATCCCTGTGGTCAAGGAGGTCTTTCGCGGGGCCAGCGAGCAGATCATTCTGGTCCACGTGGGCGGGACGCTCAAGGATCCCCAAGTCCGGCGAGATCCCTTGCCCGGCGTCGGGCAAGCCCTACATTGGTTTAGCGGCGGCGAGCAGAACTCGCCGCGATTGCGAGAAGTTTTACCTTTGATACCCTAGAGTTTTACTTTTAATGCCGTAAAGATTTGCCTTTGATATCACTGGACTTTTGCAAATTGTCGTGACAAGTTCCCCTCCGCCTTGGAAGAGGGTTATGGTGAGGGCAATTAGGCGCGCAAACGGCTTGCCGTGATTGCCTAACTTCACCAAGCCCTCACCTGCTGCCCCTCTCCCAGAGGGAGAGGGGAGCAGTTTGCAAAAGTCCAGATATCATAAAGATTTCGGCCGGTACCCATTGACATACCGCCTCAGAACCTCAGCGCGGTCTCGGTCGAGGGATCGATCATGGTTGCGTAGGAGTCGAGGCCGTTTCCCCTCGGGAAGACGGCCGCCCTATACAAGACAAGACCGTGATGATCCGCTTTCGATTTCGATTTCGCGAATTCCAGGAGGTTGCCATGAGCATGGGACCGTTGGGATCCGTGGGGGCCGGCGCGGCGGGTTCGCCCTTGGCTCAGGTCCGAGCCGGCGATGCCGAGCGCGCCAAGGAAACGGCGGATCGGGATCGCGGCCGGGCGGTCGACCTGAAAGCCGAGCAAAGCGCCGGCGTAGGCCGGACGGACGGTGAAGATCACGAGACCACGGAACGCGATGCCGACGGACGACGCCCCTGGGAGGAGGCGCCGGTCGCACAAAAGGAGGCCGACGAAGGTAACAACGCGACGCAGACGGCATTGCCGCCCGATCCCGCGGGGCAGAGCGGAAACCTGCTGGACGTCAGCGGCTGATCGCCGCCGACCGACGACGGCTACCGTTTCCGCAGGCCCGGCGTCAAAAATAACACGGCCGCGTCGGGGGGAATTCCCCAGCCGTGTGTCCAGCTAGAAATTCGGGTAACCGTTCACGGGGACCGGGTTAATGCTTGCAATGAAAGCCGCGACAATGGGACTGCCGCCTTTGGGAGTGAATGGGCGGATACGTTTTTCGGCTCCCATCGGCCAGGGACGCCTACGCAGCCAGGGACGCCTACGCAGAATGAAAGGATGGAAACGCGGAGAACGCGGAGAACGCAGAGTTGCGGCCGCCAATTTCCCTCTGCGTCCTCTGCGTCCTCTGCGTTCCAAAAACAACCTCTGCGCCTCCGCGTTGCAATGATAGACCGGGCAGGCGCATGAACGGCTTCGAATTCCGAACAACGATCCCGCGGCAGCCCTTCCGCCGGCAACGCGTGACAACAGGGGGAACATCATGCGATTCGTGAAGATGCAAGGGGCCGGCAACGATTACATTTACGTCGATTGCTTTCGCGAAACGCTGCCCCAACCGGCGGCGGAACTGGCCCCGAGAATCGCGGATCGGCATTTCGGCGTCGGCGGAGACGGCTTGATCTTGATTACACCCTCGGAGGTCGCGGATGCCCGTATGAGGATGTTCAACGCCGACGGCTCCGAGGCCGAAATGTGCGGCAACGGCGTGCGCTGCGTCGCCAAGTACGTGTACGAGAGCGGCATCAGCCGCAACAACCCCCTCCGCATTGAGACGGGACGCGGAGTACTGGCCCTCGACCTCACGCTGGATAAGGATCGCGTGCAAAAGGTTCGGGTAAACATGGGCGAGCCGATCTTGAACCCCCGCGACATTCCCACGACTCTTGGCGAGGGCTTGGATCGCGTCACGGAATATCCCCTGGAAGTGGAAGGATTCACTCTGCCCGTGACGTGCGTCTCCATGGGCAATCCGCATTGCGTGGTTTTCACCGAGGAATTGACGGACTCGTTGGTTCACGGTCTGGGATGCAAGATCGAACGCCACCCGGCGTTTCCGCGCCGCGTGAACGTCGAATTCGTCCGCGTGGAATCATCGGACGCGGTTCAAGCACGGGTTTGGGAACGCGGTTCGGGCGAGACTTTGGCGTGCGGCACGGGCGCTTGCGCGGCGTGCGTGGCGGGCGTCTTGACCGGACGCACGGACCGGCGGATCGCCGTCCGCTTACCCGGCGGCATTCTGGAGATCGAATGGAGCGAGGACGGGATGGTGTTCCTCGCGGGTCCCGCGGTGGAGGTCTTTCGAGGCGTTTGGCCGGAGTGAGCGAACGCGGAGGAATCCTCGCTCCCAATTGGCCCCGATCAGCCCGCGGAGAATCGGCGCACGCTTCGCCGATAGGGCGAGAAAACGGCAAGGAGGCTGAGATGTCAAATCGGGCGTTAGGGAATCGTGCGGCCGCCGCGGCGATCATCCCGGCTTTCAAAGCCTGGATGGGCACGCTGCAAGCTCGGGTGCTGTATGAGGAACCCGCCGTGGATCCCGCCTTTCCGGACTGCGAGGGTCCCAATCTTTATGTATTCTGGCACGAGTATATCCTGCTTCCGTTCTACATGCGGGGGCATTGCAACCTGACCATGCTGCTTTCCCGCCATCGCGACGCGGACTTGCTGTCTCAGGCGGCCAAGAAGATGGGGTTCGACTTCGTTCGAGGATCCACGAGACGAGGCGGCTTGGAGGCCATTCGCGGCATGATGGCGGCGGGCAAGACGCATCACTTGACGATCACCCCCGACGGGCCGCGCGGTCCGCGGCGGTGCATGGCACCGGGCGCAATCTATCTGGCCTCGCGGCTGAACATGCCGATCGTGGCGATGGGCGTCGGTTATCATCGCCCCTGGCGGCTGAAGAGCTGGGATCGCTTCGCCGTCCCACGCCCGTTTTCCCGTGCGCGAACGGTCACCAGCCGTGCCTGGCGGATTCCGCGGGATCTGGACCGGGAGGGCGTCGAGGAGTACCGCCGGCGGCTCGAAATCGAACTGAATCGCCTGACCGACAAGGCGGAGCGCTGGGCGAGCGAAGGAACACATATTCCCGGAGAAAGACCCTTTCGGCGTCGATCCGCGGACCGCCCGCCGGTTCCGGTTTCCCGGATGGTAACATCGGAAGACGAATCGTGTGCCGGCGTTTCGCCGTCAGACGTTGGTTGTCACGACGTCTTGTGCGACCTCCATCAGAAGGCCCGCAAAATGACGGCTTAGTTTTACTGCGCAGAATCGCCGAAACCGGCTTACCGATCTTATGCAGGCTCACAAAGCTGCGTATCCCAGTTTGCCCAGCTTCTTATCCTGCGAGTAACCGCTCACGGGTCGGCGGCAGGCACGTGAACGGCGTTGGGGAGTCCAAAGGAAACGCAGAGAACGGAGGGTTGCGGCTACCAATTCTTCTTTCTCCGCGATCTCTGCGCCCTCTGCGTTTCAAAATCCGTGCCGTCTGGACCTTTGCGTTTCAAAGACAGACCGGACAGGCCCGTCAACGGGCACACTACGCGAAGCCCGGCCGACGCCGGTAAGCGGTCGCTTGCTACTTGCACCGAAGACTGCCCCGAAGCCGGGGTTTTCTCGAATCTTGACTTTGCACTCCAGGCTGCCCAAAATGCGCGAAAGACGCGAGGATCGCCGATCGGCGGACTTCCGCCGCGTGCGGAATCGTTCGCTCGGACACGCCGTCGCGTCCGCCCCTCCAGCCGGAACACAAAGAAGATGGCCATTGACGTGCAGACAGACCTCCCGTCGCCGGGGCGGGGAGGGTCGAGCTTGGTTATCGCGCTTCGCAACCCGCTTCATCCGGATCGGATCAGGCGACGTGCGGATTTTCAGGGGCTACCGCGGCTGCTTGGCCTTCTGGCGATCCTGGTCGTCTCGGTCGGGACGTTGACCGCCTCGGCCGATGAATGGGAGATTACTCCGGCGAGCGAGCAGGCACTGAACCGCGGTCTCCGCTGGTTGGCGAGGAATCAGGGCCCGCAGGGGAATTGGACGTCCGACGATTTGGGGCTGGTCAGTA
>JAAZNR010000720.1 GCA_012798155.1 Thermogutta sp.
TTCCCGCCGCAGGCCGTGGAGCAGCCGTTTCGCGTTGGGCAGGTCCCAGGCAAGGCATACGGCGGCGGCGGCGAGGGCATCCAAGGCGGCCGCCCAGGCCACGTCTCCGCCCAATTTGACGGCCCCGCAAAAGGCCGCCGTGCCGAAGAGGTGCCGGAGGATAAGGCCGAGGCCGATGCGGTCCATGCGTTCCTCGCGCTGGAGGAGGCCGTGCAGGATGTCGGAGCCGGCGTCCCAGAATCGGGCTGCCGCCGCGCATAGGAGCAGCATGATGCGGCTGAACGGGTAGCCCAACAGCATCCCCAGGCAGGCCGTGAGGCCCCAGGCCGCCGCCGATCCGACCAGGCGGAGCGAGAAGTAATGCTGAAAGGGGTACTCGCGGGCCACGTCGTTGATGAGCAGGGGGCGGAGACCCAGATCGGTGATGGCGAAGAGGGGTCCGGTGAGGGCCAAGGCGGCGATGTACAATCCCGCCGCCTCCCATCCGCCCCATTTGACCAGCAGGATCAGCAGCACCGCCCGCGCGACGGATCGCATCACGTTTCCCGAAAAGACCCAGGCTAGGTTCCGGCGGATTCCCAGCGGCGGCAGGGCGCGGGGGCCGGGCCTTCCGGCGGCCGTTTTGTCCGGCGGCGGGCCAGGCGGGGCAGGGTGCGAGTGCGGCGTGGCAGGCTCAGCCATCGGCGTGCGAGTGCAAAGGAGGTCGAGCGGTCTCTTCGATCGGCGGCTTGCCGGCAGACCGCGGGAAATGTGGTCGCGGGATAGGGTGCCCCGAGGGGACCGCCCGCGGCGGATCAGCCTCCTGCCCTGCCGCTCCTCTGGAACGGCGATCCTGATCGGGTCGCATGGGATAGCCGTAGAGGGCGGCCTTCCATCCGGCCAGCATCCAGCACACCCGCTTGTCGGCCGGCGAAAGCCTGCTTTGCCACTCCAAGTCCGGCCGCAAGCGGATTTCCCGCTCCATGCGGACGCGATTTCCCGCCACCACGTGTCCCGGTCGCAAGGGCGTAGCGGCGTGCAGCATTTCCAACCATGGATCGGCGGTGACGCCGACCACGCCGGCCAAGGCTTGCAGGGCATTCTCGGGCCGGGAGGTCAGGTCTTCGTATTTGAGGAGCAGAGTCCGCCGCCGATCGTGCCCCCGGCGGACGTAGTCGGAGGCAAGGTTGACGAACACCCAGGCCAGCGCGCTCCTCCAGATCGCTCGGCCCGACGTGTCCGCTTGCACGCCTTTGGCCTCGTCCTTGCGGAAGCTCTTGCGGTTGGACCAGGCGAAACCGCGGACGTCTCGCACCAGGTGGATCAAGCGGAGGTCGATGCGGCCGAGATCGCGATCCATCCGCAAGAGGGCCAGCGCCCGGACCGGGTTCTTCGAGGAATCCACGATGATCGAGCGTCCCGAGACCGCGGCGATGGCGCGGAACAGGGCGGCCGTCTGCTCGGCGTAATCGCGAAACTCGGCGCCCGACCGCGCCGGCAGCGTCAGGTGATCCGGGCGGCGGGTCCAGGCCAATCGCAGGGCGCTGAGGCGCCGCTGCTCGAAGGCTTGCAGCAGGTACTCGTAATGCCGCGGGTCGGCGCCGCCGGATTCCTGGCGCCATTGTTCGCGGACGGCCTGCCAGAAATCGCACTCCGGGGTGCGGCGCCCGCACGAGCAGTATTGCCCCCCGATCCACCCCCCGCGGACCACGTTGCAGAGTTCCCCCACGCCTTGGATGTCGGGATGGGCGCCGAGCAGCAGATCGAGGACGGTCGAGCCGCTGCGCCCCGTACCCAAGATGAATACCACGCGGGGGCGGGTCGCATCCGCGCCTGGGTGCCGAGAGTCGGAGCCTGGGTGCGGAGAGGCCGCGCCTGGGTGCCGAGAGTCGGAAATGGTCATGGCGTTCCTTTCCTTGCCGCCGGTCGGCCGGGCCGCGCCCGCCGCCGAACGGTTTGCGGCGACGGTTTTTTGGCGGGCTGGGGCCGGCCGTGCTCTAGGGGGTGATTCAAGCGGCGCGGAGCCGCACGTTCTCCGCGGTTGCCGCTTCCCGCGGCGGGGCGGGATCTTGGCGGTAACCGGGGATCAAGTCTTGCAAAGCTTCCAGGACTTCGCCGGGCCGATCGTCCACGAGATTGCGGAGCCGTGCCAGGTTCTGCCGCAGCGCGGCCAAATCCGCGACGGGGCTGACGGCGATGCGGATTTTCGGGTGTCGGGTGGGCAAGGATCGCTCGCCCGCCGCCTGCAATTCCTCGTACAGCTTTTCCCCCGGCCGCAACCCCACGAACTTGATCTCGATGTCCCGGCCGGCCTCCAGGCCGGAAAGACGGATCATATCGACGGCCAGATCGAGGATGCGGACGGGTTCGCCCATATCCAAGACCAGAATCTCGCCGGCGCGGCCGATGACGCCGGCCTGGATGACGAGCCGGGCGGCCTCGGGGATGGTCATGAAGAAGCGTTCCATGCGGGGATCGGTGACGGTGACCGGCCCGCCCGCCGCGATCTGTTTGCGGAAAATCTGCACCACGCTGCCCGCCGAATCCAGCACGTTGCCGAAGCGGACCGTCACGAAACGGCAGCGGACCTCGCGGGTCAAGGATTGGACGTACATTTCGGCCAACCGCTTGCAGGCGCCCATGACGCTGGTGGGATTGACCGCCTTGTCGGTGGAGATCATGACGAAGGATTGCACGCCGGCCCATTCCGCCGCGTCCGCCAGTTGCCGTGTGGCGAAGACGATGTTCTTGACCGCTTCGCCGGGATGCGACTCCATGAGCGGCACGTGCTTGTAGGCCGCGGCGTGGAAAATCACGTCCGGGCGATGGCGCTTCAGCAGGTTTTCCACGCGGGAGCGATCCAGGAGATCGGCCAGGACGACTTCCATCTCGATGAGGCGTCCCTCGTCCTTGGCCGGGAGAAGGTCCGCCAGCTCCCGCTCCAGGAAGAACTGACCCGTTTCGTTGCGATCCAAGAGGATCAGTTTGCGGGGGGCGAAGGCGATCAATTGCCGGGCGATTTCGGAGCCGATGCTCCCCGCGCTGCCCGTCACCAGCAGCACGCGATCGCGGAGCCAGTCGCGGATGTGGTCCATTTCCAGGGCCACCGGTTCGCGGCGGAGGAGGTCGTGGATCGACACCGGTTGCGGTTGCAAGGCCATGCGGCCGGTGAGAAGCTGCTGATAGCTGGGTAGCACCTTGAGGGCGACGCCCGCCGCCCGCGCATCGGCGACCAGCCTCCGCACCTCTCGGCCCGTGATGTCGCCCGCCGCCAGAAAGGCCTCCCGCACGTTCAATTTGGAGGCGATGCCGGCGATCCGGTCCACCGTGCCGAGGACGGGAACGCCGCCCAGGCAACTGCCCACCTTCCGCGGATCGCGATCGAGGAAACCGAGGACGCGATATCTTCGTCGGGAATCGTGGAGCACGGCGCGGAGCACGCCTTCGCCGGCCTCGTCGGCGCCCACGATCAGGGTGGGCACGGCGCCGTTCCAGAAAAAGCTGCTCCAACTGCGGTCCCACATCGCCCGCTGGACGGCTCGAAAACCGCCCAAGAGCACGACCGTGACGCCGCAATCCAGAAGGAGGATGGTCCGCGGCGCCGGCTGCGGCGGACCGAAGAACCGCTCCGCCATGGCCGTGGCCAAAAGGGCGAGTCCCGCCGCTTGGACCAGCCGGGCAAGGTCCGAGAAGGTCAAAAACCGGCCCCAAGAGCGGTGAATGCGAAAGCCGACGAAGACCGCCAGCTTGATGGCCACGACGTAGCCCACGGTGCTCCAAAACCACTGCTCGACGCGGGGCGGCGTCTGCCCTTCGAATCTCAGCCAAAAGGCGGCAAAATAGGCCGCAA
>JAAZNR010000721.1 GCA_012798155.1 Thermogutta sp.
ATGAATGAACGGACGCGGCGGAGCGCGCCCCTGCGTCCGAAGTTCGACCCGGCAACCCGAGCCGCTGGCGTAAGCCGGCGGGTAGAAGAAGCACACGGAAACGTCATCGCGCCGACATGGGAGCCACCGGCGTAAGCCGGCGGGTCAGCAACAACGCAAACTGGAGCCACCAGCGTAAGCTGGTGGTGGAAGCACTACGAAGAGGCGCGGCTGGGGGCTGCGCTCCGCTCCGAGCCGGTTTCGGATTCGGCGATGGCGATTGCCGGATCGCGGCAGACGACCCGTCGCCTATTGGCCTTTGACGCATTGTCTCTTGCCTATTGTCCGTTGCCTACAGTCCGTTGACGCATTGTCCGTTGACTCATTGTCCGTTGACGCAATCCAGGGAAATCGGGATACTTGAAACGGGAATCTTCGGGGCCGCGCGGCCGCATCGGGAACCGATTCTTTCTCTCGGCCGCGTGGCTGTATCGGGAACTAATCCTTCCGCAGAGGGGTATCAAGGGCGAGTTGATGAGTGAAGCGAATCATCCCGACTGGCGAGCGTACGCGGAGGAGACGGCTCAGCGTGCGAAGGCCGCCTCCATGGAGTTGGCCCGTCTCGCGGCCGGCGTCAAGCAAAAGTGGTTGCGGCAGTCGGCACGCTTGCTGAAAGAGCGATCCGTGGCCCTGGCGGAGGCCAATCATCGGGACTTGGCGGCGGCGCCCGCCTTCGGGCTGACCGATGCCCAGGTCGATCGGCTGAAACTCACGCCCCCGCGGATCGAGGCCATGGCCCGGGCCTTGGAAGAGGTCGCACTGCTCCCCGAGCCGATCGGCGAGGTGATCTGGTCTTCGGTGCGGCCGAACGGGCTGTTGGTGCAAAAGGTCCGCGTGCCGCTGGGGGTGATCTTTTTCATCTACGAGTCCCGGCCCAACGTGACGGCGGATGCCGCGGCCCTGTGCGTCAAGAGCGGCAACGCCGTGATCCTGCGCGGGGGAAAAGAGGCGGCCCATTCCAACCGGGCGATCGTGGAAGTCATGATGGAGGCCGGCGCCGACGTCGGTCTGCCCCTGGACGCCGTGCAACTGGTGGCTACGCCCGAACGCGAAGTGGTCGGCCATTTCCTCAATCTGCCCCAGTATATCGACCTGGCCATCCCTCGCGGCGGCGAGGGCCTGATCCGCCGCGTGACGGCCGAGGCCAAGATGCCCGTCATCAAGCACTTCGCCGGCAATTGCCACGTGTATATCGACGCCTCCGCCGATCCCGACCTGGCGGAACGCATCACCGTCAACGCCAAGTGCCAGAGGATGGGCGTTTGCAACGCGGCGGAGTCGCTGGTCTTTCATCGCGCCGCGGCCGGTCCGCTGTTGCCGAGGATTTGCGAGGCCCTGGCAAGGCACGGCGTCGAAATCCGCGGCGACGAAACGACCTGCCGGCTGTTTCCCCGCGCCAAGCCGGCCGGGGAAGAAGACTATTTCGCCGAGTATCTCGGCCCCATCATCTCCGTCAAGGTGGTGGATGATCTGAACGCGGCGATCGACCACATCAACCGTTACGGATCGAAGCATACGGATGCCATCGTGACGCGGGATTGGAACGCCGCGCGGGAGTTTTGCCGGGCGGTCGATAGCTCCGCCGTCATGGTCAACGCCAGTACCCGCTTCAACGACGGCGGAGAATTCGGCTTGGGTGCCGAGATCGGCATCAGTACGGACAAGTTCCACGCCCGGGGACCCTGCGGGCTGAACGAGCTGACCAGTTACAAGTACGTGGTGTTCGGGGAAGGGCAAGTGCGGGAATAGTTCCAGCGGCGGTTTCATCGCAGGAGCGTTGCGGTGCGGACCCGCGGAATCGGCCGGGTTCGCGGCGGCGAATGCGGCGGGCCGGCCCCGCCGCGGTCCCCGCGGAGCACGGCGGCCCCTCGCACCCTGCCCGCGCCATCACCATGCACGACCATGATAGTCTCGGCGGACGAAGGGAAGGGATGCCATGTCGTCCGATGATATTCTGACGCAGGCGGAAATCGAGAGCCTTTTGGCGGGCGCGGGCAAAGCGGCGGAATCGTCGCCTGCCGAGTCTCCCTCAGGATCGAACGCCCCCCAGGTTTCCTCGCTACCTTCCGCGGCCCCGCCTACGGCGCATCCGAGCGGCGAGAGCCCGCGCCGATCGCGGGACAAGATCATCCCCTACGATTTCAAGCGGCCGGAGCGGGTGGGCAAGGAGCAGATGCGATCCTTGCAGACGCTCCACGAGGGCTTCAGCCGCAACTTCGCGGCCGGGCTGTCCGCCATGCTGCGATCCATGGTGGAGGTCAAACTGACCAGCGTGGATCAATTGACCTACAGCGAGTTCGTCTTCAGCCTGGACAATCCCACCTGCTTCAATCTGATCCGCGCGGAGCCGCTGGAAGGGCACATCATCCTCGATATCAACCCGTCGATCCTCTACCCCATGATCGACCGGTTGCTGGGCGGCGGACGCGAGCCGACCCCCGTCTCCCGCAGGCCCTTGACGGAGATCGAACGCCGCCTGGTGGGGCGCATCACCGGCCTGTTTTTGGAGGAGCTGAAGCGGGCATGGAGCAACGTGGTCGCGCTGCAACCCGAAGTCGTCCGCGTGGAGAGCAATCCCCAGTTGGTGCAAATCGTGCCCCCCAACGAGGTCGTGGTCTTGATCAGCTTCGAATTGACGCTGGGCGAGATCCGCGGGATGGCCAACCTCTGCATCCCCTACAACAGCATCGAGCGGATCGCGAGCAAGCTCTCCGCCAACAGTTGGGCCTCGTACGGCAAGAAGCAGGTCTCGCCCGAGGCCGGCCAACGGATCGGCAAGACGCTCCGCGGTTCCCGCGTCCAAGTGGTGGTGGAACTGGCCAAGACGAGCATCACGACGGGCGAATTGGTGAGCCTTCGGGTGGGCGACATCATCACCACGAAGAAGGACATTCACCGCCCCCTCTTGGTCAAGGTCGAGGGCGTCCCCAAGTTCCACGCGCGTCCCGGCATCTTCAAGGGCCGCAAGGCCGTCTGCATCGAGGAGATCATCTCCGATTCGAGCCAAGCGATCGGGGATTGAAGGCGTCCGCGCGACCCGGCGCGCCGGGGCGAGGTGGAGAAAAACGCGAGCCTCGGGCGTCAGCCCGAGGTGCAGGAATGCGCGCAGCCCGAGGTGGAGGAAGCGGCGCAATCCCCATTGCGGCGGCCTTCGCACCGGGGTGGCTGGGGTCGGAGCGAAGCAGAATTCCACTCCGCGTCCATGCCATTGTTGGGCTTCTTCATTCTATCCTTCTCTGCTTTGTGAGCGCCACCGTTTACCAACATCAGACAAATGTTGGTCCGTAATTGGATCAGATTGCCAGCCCTTATCGAAATCTATGTCCTGTGATCGAGGAAGAGGTTTACCATCCTTCACCAGATCCCTAATAAGTATTCGTGAGGGCAATACTGCAGCCTGTCCAACGAAGATCGCTTCCCGACGTCGAAGGCTCGAAAGCACCTTTGTCAGTCCAGCGAGGGAATCAGGCAGTATCCCTTGTACTTGGCTTCGATCCGCATCATTCGTGATGCGCAAGACTATCCACGAATTGCATTGTGACAACACGGTTGACTCAACTTCACTAGGACGCTGGGAAACAAGCATCAAGCCGATACCATATTTGCGCCCTTCTTTAGCAATTCTTCTAATCGCATCTTGCGCGGCCTCATATTGCGCGTCACCACGATTAGGCACATAACGATGCGCCTCTTCGCACACGAGCAGCACGGGGTTGCGTTCTCGCTCTTCTCGCGTTTGCCAGAGTTTCACAGAAAACAGTATTCGCGCAATCGCAGAACTAGCCGCACCCGCTACTTCGTTAGGAACGCCCGACAAGTCCACGATTCGAATATGATCACTGTCACAGATAAATTGTTTAACAATACGAGTCAGGGGGTCATTTTTCCCATCCCATTCCTTCATCATGAACCTCTTTCGACTATCTCGACAAAGCGATTCGACTTTTCTGATTACTTTTGTATATCCTTCATGCTTCTTCTTGTCAGCTCCATCTGGACGAAGGGAGTTTACAGCACCAACAAGGCCATGTTCATTATCTCTTGCACCATCTCTTGCACCCTTTTTGTTTCCGAGTTCGTCCAATTCGTAGGGGTCACCAATGAAATACGGAATCGGAGAATCAACAGTAATACTGTTCTCATCTATGCCTAGTATTTTTGCACCCTCCCGACGCGCTTTCAAAAGTGCATTCATAACGATATTAGTCTGTGAAGTTGCAGCTTCTTCTGTCTTTCCAATGATAAGAGAAACCGTTTCCTCCATATCGAGAAGCCAATAGGGGAGATCTAGTGTGTTCTCATCGGTGCATAGCCTCACACGCTCCGGGAAGGCCGTGCCATATTCATTATGTGGATCGAGAACGACGATGTGAGGATGCCACTTCGAATGTTGGGCATCTTTGCCTCGATCAAGAATGGAATGAAGAATGGCGGCAACTGTTCCCGACTTTCCAGAACCAGTAGAGCCCAATATGGCCGTGTGTTTGCCAAGAAGATCGTTCATTTCCGCGTAGCAAGGCGTTCCACCAGAGCCAACATGTTCACCAAGAAGGATGGTCGGGCCGGCTCCTTCTCCATATATGAAACCCAACTCGGAGCGGGGCGTCAGGTAGACCTTTTGTTGCGGCAAAGGAAAGGTGGTGACGCCACGCTCAAAGTCCAGTTTCCAGCCTTTGTCGTCGAACGTCCACTCACCTTCGCCGAACAAATCAGCCTCAATAATGCGCGCGGTTCCGCTCGATTCTGGGTTAAGGCCTTTCTCGCGCTCATACTCCGATTTCATGCGGAGTCGTCCCACGTAACCGAATATTAGCCTTGCGCCAAAATGAATTGTGATTATCGAACCGAATTGCCCAATCGGATAGATAGAGCCGCCATAAACTAGGCTGAGTTCGGTAATTTGTGGATCTAGTTCTGCGACGATGTGTGTTCCATCTACCTCAATAACAGTGCCGATTTCCAAATTTGAGATCGGCTCGTTTGGGTTTTTCCTTCCGCTCATCGTTCACCTCCCAGCAAACGCGCAAGAATCTCAAACTTCCACCATGGCAAATCGGAGTCTTGCGTGGATTGCTTGTTGCCGTGGAAGAAACCCTTGTTAGCATACACGCGGATCTGCTCGTTGATTGTGGTATTATTTAACCATTTCTGCAGTGTACCTTGAGCTTCTACACTTTCAATGAACGCCGCGACGGTGAGCCTGCCCTCCGATTGGAACAAAGCGTTTTCTATCTCTAAATTAATATGCGAATCGCCGAAACTATATCCACAGATCGCCAATACCATTTCCTTGCCTTTGCTAGGGCACAGACTGTCGCGCATGTATTTTAGCATTTGCGCGAACGGATCGCGTTGGGTCTCTTGGTATTTCGTTGCAGCAGGGTAAATCAGAACATGGTTACTATCGGACTCGGTCTTGATCCCGGGACGAATCCTTCTCGGCAGAGAGTCATCTTTAAGTAGGCACCAATCAATTGAACCATGGATCTTGAAAACACGGGCGGATTTTCCCTCAGTTTTGAAAGTGTTTGGTTCCCACCAACCTGTTGCAGCACCGTTAAAGCCGTCGGAATAGTCCACTCGTTCAAGTCCAAGCGCATCTTCAATGAGTGTGTCATAGTTGAGGACGAAGTAATCGACACATCTACCCGCCTTGCCCGCCTGTAGCGAACCGTGTATTGCCCTGACGAATTGTTGATGCGTCGCGATGTTGACTTCTTTTTTAGCGATTGTGGAAGAAACGGCTTTTTGTATTTCATCAAGTGCGGTGTGAAGCTCATTTGCGTCTATCTCCTGATTTCCCACTGAGACTTTGGACTGTGCGGCTTCGCGCCGAGTGCGCCTTTCCGCGATGGAAAGATGATCGACGATCTCGCTCATGTAGTCCTCGATGGTGGCAGTATTAGTAGCACCTGAGAATAACTCCTGAACTGTGTCGAGGAGGTGTTTAGTGTGCTTGCTAATGTCTTTAGTGTGCTCGCTATTGTCCTTATGGCCTAGAACGCTTTTCGTAAGTTCGGGCATTAAGGGAAGGCCGGCGATTTTGCTGCATCCCGCCCCAAGGAGAAATGCAAGCCGACTTTGAGATAGCAAATCTCGCATGTCTTGAACGACATCTTTCAGTTCTGGAGAGGAAAAAACTGATAAGCCGTCACTCATTCCATCCTCCTAGTCTTAAGGCTAAGGTCGTTTTACAATGACCAGCGTATCACGCTCTCGCCGATCGGATGCCCCACGACCGGCGAGACTTTGTCCACGATCAAGACGATCGCGAACCGGTCGGGGCGACGGGCGCGAGGGACGCCTTTAATCCGGTCGAGCCGCCCCTCCAGGACATCCTTGTAGAGAAAGGGGATTGCCGACACGACGTGGTTGCGGGTCGATGCCGCCGGGTGTTGTTTCGGGGCCGAATGCGTCATGAAGCCGTTGAGATCGTCTTGCGCCAGTTGCCGCGGCTGCCAGCGGTCGTGAAACAGAAGGAACCGGCCAATCGAGGGCAGGTAGGGCTCCCCGGTCCGGCGGCTGTAGTGGCGAACCCGCAGGGCGTGGACGATCAGGGCCTGGACGATGCTGTCATACAGCCGCAGCGTGGGCTGGCTGCGAAGCAGGGCAAGCGGCGAGCGGACTTGGTTTGTCGTCGCGCTCATGGTTGAATGCTCCAGGGACCCTGAAGCCGAGTATAGCCGCGACGCGGGGGCAGGTAAAGCCCCGCGCGAAGCAAGGGGCGCGGACGCAAACGTGTACCGACGCCCACCAACGTTTCCGGTTTTCGCAGAGTGAGTCTGCCCAGCCGTTGTACCGGCGACTCACATGTGGGCGCGATGACATTTCGGCACGATTCCACCGCCGGCTTACGCCGGCGGCTCATGTTGATAGCGCGTTTGCCACCGCCGGCTTACGCCGGCGGCTCACATTTCGCCGCAATTTGACTTTCGAGGCGCCGCGCGCTAACATTATGCAGCGATTGCGGAAACATTTTGCGGCGATTGCGGACGGCCGCCCTCGCCGGGGTGGCGTCGAACGCCGCATTGCGGCCCGGTCTCCGTCAGCCCAATCGGTTCCGGACTCGTTGACATCCGGAGGCGAATTCTCGTCTGCCGCCGTCCTCGTTGGTGCCGGCAGGTTTTTGGGGCGGACTACATGCGACGTGTCGCCGTCGTCTCGCGGACGGCGGTTCCTCGGCTTGGGGGCCTAATTCTTCGCGATGGGCGGGGCGTACGGGAAGCCTGTATCAGACCGACGTCTTGACACGGTCGCGCCGCGGACCGCACACTCGAAGTCGCGATCGGGGATCGACGGCCTGCGGGGTTTTCAGCGGGTCGGGCCCGTCGCGCCGTGAAAGGAAAGGTGGTGCCATGACCTTCATTGTGAAAGA
>JAAZNR010000722.1 GCA_012798155.1 Thermogutta sp.
ATCCTCGAACATCCGCAGGCCGGCCGTCTTTTGGGCGAGCAACTCGGCTTCGCCGTCTCCGTCGCTCCCGGCAACGCCCAGCAACACCAAAATGCCTCTGCCGACCTCGCCCACCACCTCGCCGGCCACACGCACTCGGGCCCAACCGACCCGTTGGATGCACGCTTTCATCTGAGAATCCGCCTTCCTGCTTCCAACGCATTGTCCCTTACGGCGTGATCCGCCCATGCCGAGCGCCCCCCTACATGAGTGATTCCTCTTGCTAAGCGCCCCCCACGCATGAGCGAACCCCCTGCATGAGCAAAACCCACTGCAAGTAAGATGATAGAATGCCGAGTCCCGGCGGAAAACGGCAAATCGCGGCGCACGGCTGATTTCCACATAGCCGTTCACTCGCCCGTCCGATCTGTCATGGCAACGCGGAGGCGCAGAGGCTGTTTTTGAAACGCAAAGGGCGCAGAGGACGCGGAGACGAAAGAAGGAGAACGAAGAATTGGTAGCCCGAACTCTGCGTTCTCCGTGTTCTCTGCGTTTCCACCCTTTCATTCCGGGTAGCCGTCCCTGGGCCACTGGGGGCCGAAAAACGTATCCGCCCATTCACTCCGAAAGGCGGCAGTCCCGTTGTCGCGGCTTTCATCGCAAACATGAACACGGTCCCCGTGAACAGTTACATTTGCACAAACTGCCGCGACGACCGGCCGAGCGGCGGACTACCGGAACCCCGTTTGCAACCATCACCGCCGACTTCCTACAATGAGTCGCAAAGAGAATGAATCGCAAGAAGACCCCTGCGACCGATACGTCCCGCCGTTCGACGGAGAATTCGTCATGAGTCTTGCCGGCACCAAACCGCTCGTTGCCATTACGCAGGGAGATCCGGCCGGCATCGGCCCTGAGATCATCGCCGCCGCCTGGCCCTCACGGGAATTGCATCAGTGGTGCCGTCCGGTGGTGGTGGGATACGCGGAGTACCTGCGCCGAGCGGCATCCGTTCGCAAATTGCAACTCGACGTGCAGGAAGTGGCAAATGTGGAGGACGCGGAACCCTCGCCGTGCCTGATCTCTTGCCTGACTTTGGGCGACGGCCGCGCCCCGGAAATCCCTCCCGGCCGGATCGATGCCCGCGCCGGAGAGGCCGCCCATTGGGCCATTCTGTTGGCCACGGAGCTGGCGTTGTCGGGTAAAGTGCAAGCCGTTGTTACCGCTCCCATCCATAAGGAGGCGCTGCAAAAGGCGGGACACCACTACCCGGGCCATACGGAGCTGTTCGCGGAATTGTGCCGTACGCGGGAATTCGCCATGCTACTTTACTTGGCCCCCGGTGCGCCGCTCAAGAATCCCGCCGGACTGTCCGTCATTCACGTCACGTTGCACATGCCGCTGCGCAAGGTCTTCCAATCGCTTACGGTGGATGAAATCCACAGCAAGATCAGGCTGGTTGACGGCTTCGTCACCCTCCTGAAAGAAGGCAAACCTCGGATCGGCGTGTGCGCTTTGAACCCTCACGGCGGCGAGGGGGGGCTGTTCGGCTCGGAGGAGGCGACCGTGATCGCGCCCGCCGTCCGCCGTGCGCAGAGCGAGGGAATCAATGCCGACGGCCCCTTGCCCGCGGATTCCGTGATGGTCCACGCGCGGGACGGGCGATTCGATGCGGTGGTCGCCATGTACCACGACCAGGGACATATCGCTTTGAAATTGCTGGGGATGAAGCGGGCGGTCAATGTCACGGTGGGCCTGCCGATTGTTCGCACCAGCGTTGCCCACGGCACCGCCTTTGACATTGCCTGGAAAGGCATCGCCGACCCCGGCAGCCTTCTGGAGGCGATCCGCGTAGCCGCCCTGCTGGCGGCCAAGCGGGCGGTTTCGCCGCCATCGCCTTAGTTTGGGGTGAATCGCCTTAGTTTTACTGCGCAGGATGGCCGAAACAGATTTACCGATCTTACGCAGACTCACAAGGCTGCGTATCCCGGTTTTCCCATCTTCTTATCCTGCGTAGTAACTGGACTTTTGCAAACTGCTCCCCTCTCCCTCTGGGAGAGGGGCAGCGGGTGAGGGCTTGGTGAAGTTGGGCAATCACGGCAAGGCGTTTTCGCGGCTAATTGCCCTCACCATTACCCTCTTCCAAGGCGGACGAGAACTTGTCACCACAATTTGCAAAAGTCCAGTAGTAAAATTAGTTTGGCGTGAATTGCCTTCGTTTGGGGTCAATGGCAATAGTTCGGGGTCAATCGCAATTCACGCAGATCGCCCAGTCGCCTGACTCCGATTCTTTTTCCAACCTCTGGGAAGCCTCCTGCCTCTTGCTGCCCCGCCCACGTGCGGGTCCGCCTCAGCGGCAGGTCTCGTCCGCCTTTGCCGGTTGCAACAGCACGCAGCAAGGGGGATTTTGACGGCACTTTCGGCCCAATTGTGACGATAAAACGCAATGTTTGGCCTTTTCGGAGAGAACGCGAGCTTCCGCTTGGGTCCAACATGCGCAGGTTGATGATTTTGCCGGATTTACCAAAGAATCGCCGCGAAATCGGCCGACGATAACCCTGAAAGAGGCTAACGGCACTCCCGCACCGGGTCCTTGGAGGTTCGGTCGCAAATAGTCTGGTGAGGTGTTCCCGGGTCGGTTCGGATGGAGAGATGCGGCGACGGGCGTTACATACGAGGTTGCCGATGAGTGCCAACCGAGCGGATTCCATTTAGGGGGGATGTCTGATGAGATACGGAAGTCTGCTGTGTGTCGCTTTGCTGGCCCTCGCGGGCTGCAAAGGTCCCTTTCAACA
>JAAZNR010000723.1 GCA_012798155.1 Thermogutta sp.
AGGCTTCAGCCCGATCCCGCCACCGGCCGCGTCGTCGTGCCGAGTACGGATCGCGTCGGCAACTATCGACTCCGCGCCGGGGTGGGAGAATCGGCCTATGATTGGGGGTTCAGCGTCAATTTTGCGCCCCGAGAGGCGGACCTCACCCGGCTGCCCGTGGAACGCTTCCGTGAATGGTTCGGGGCCGCCGGCGCAAGGTTGGCGCGGACCCGGCAGCAACTGACGCGCGAGGTTTCCGCCGGACGAAGCGGTTTCGACCTCGTGCCCTACCTTGCCTTTCTGTTCGTGACGATTCTCGCCGCCGAGCAAGTGCTTGCCAATCGCTTTTACGGGGAGCGGAAGTGAACGGAAGCGAGATATCCCGTAAACGGCCGACGTCTCGTATCAGAATGGGTCGCGGATCACTATCGCTTAAGGAGATGAGGCTTCCCGCGTGACGCCGCAATTGACTCTCAATCCCATCGCCGACAGTTATCTCGTCGCGATCGGCGCCGCGGCCGTGCTGCTCTTGCTTTGGTATCGTTTTCCTTTGGCCGGCCCGATTTCGAGCAAGAAGCGCGGCGTCCTCGCGGCGGTTCGCGGCGGCCTGCTGCTCGTATTGCTGTTCATCCTCTTGCGGCCGACGCTCGTCTACGTGACGACGACGAAACAAGCGGCGACCGTGATCCTGCTGTTCGATCGTTCCCGCAGCATGTCCGTGCCGGATGAACTGAACGGCGGCTCGCGCTACGAGGCGATGGTCCGAGCCGTGTCCGGGGCCGCTCCGCGATTGAAGAGATTGGCCGGCGAAGTCGAGATCCGAGCTTACGCTTTCGATGCCGAAACGGCCCCCTTGCCGGTTCGCGAGGGAGTGCCCGAGTTGCCCCCTCGGCCCGAGGGATCGCAGACCGCGATCGGCGCCGCCCTGGAGGACGTGCTGCGAATGGAGGCGGGCAAGCGCGTGTTGGCGGTATTGCTTTTTAGCGATGGTGCGCAGCGTGCCTTATATCCCCGGGATGCCCTCCCCCAACCGGCGGCGATGCGGATGAAAAGCCTGGATCAACGCCTCTTCGCCTTCCGCTTCGGCAAGGCTCGCGGCGCCGCGGAGGCCCGTGACTTGGCACTCGAGGACCTGGCTTGTCCCGACCGCGTTTTCGTAAAAAACGAGCTGCCGATTACCGTTCGCATGCGCGCCGTGGGCTACGCGGGACAAGCCGTCGCCGTGCAGCTTCTGTACGAAACCGAACCGGGCAAGATGGAGGTCGTGGCCTCCCAGGAGGTCCAAATCACCGCTCCCGAAGAAAGAATCCCCGTGCGTTTTCGCTATGTGCCGGAAATGCCCGGCGAACGTAAGATCGGCCTGATCGTCCGGCCGCAGCCGGGCGAAACCAGCGTTCTGAACAACGAGCAAAGCACCGTTGTGAACGTCATAGAGGGCGGTATTCGCGTCCTCTACTTGGAGGGGTCCCTCCGCGTCGAGCAACGATTTCTGCGGCGCTCCCTGGATTCTTCTCCCGACATCCAGACGGATTTCTTGCGCCCCTCCGCCGCTCCGGAGAACGGCGATCCGAGCGGCCTGGCGGAGCGATTCCGTTCGGGCAAGTACGACGTTTACATCATCGGCGACATCGACTCCGCCTACTTTCGGTCGGAATGGCTTGCGGAACTGGCCGAGACGGTGTCGCAAGGGGCGGGCCTGCTGATGCTGGGGGGCTTTCAAAGCTTTGGTGCCGGCGGCTATGCCGAAACGCCCTTGGCGGAAGTCTTGCCCGTCCGCTTGAATCGCCTGGAGCGACAAGAGCCGGGCGCGCCCATCCGGGCCGATCTGCATATTCCCGGTCCCTTGCAACTCGTTCCCACCGACATCGGGTTGCAACACTTCGCCTTGGCTCTTTCCGCCTCACCGGAAGAATCGCGGAGACTCTGGGCGTCGTTACCGCCGCTGGACGGCGCCAATCGACTGTCCGGCGTAAAACCCGGCGCCTTGGTCTTGGCCGAGGATTCCCAGAAAA
>JAAZNR010000724.1 GCA_012798155.1 Thermogutta sp.
GAGCGGACCAAGTTCAAGAGAGGGTCTTCCTCGATGTGCAGTCCCGGGAAATCGGCGGGCTGAGGCTGAGCTTGCGGCTCGGCGAGGGGTTTGGCCACGGGTAACGGCAGCGCCTTGCCCGAGTCGTCCTTTTTGCCGCCGTCTTTTTTCGCAACGGGGAGGGCCCCGCTCGGGCGCACGGAGGCGGCGGGCGTCTCCGCGGTCTGCGGTTTCGGGCCGACGCGGCTCGCTGATCCCCCGCCGGGAAGCGGCTTGGCCGACGGCAGTTTGCTCGAAGAGGCGGGCTTATCCGCCGTGCGGAGCGATTCCTCGCGGAGGCTTTGCACGATGGTGCTGCCCCGCCCGCTCCCCTCGGCGACCGTGAAGCCGTGATCGGTCAGCCATTTGGTAAGCACGGCGGCGACCTCTTCGGCGGAGTAGCGGTCGGCGGGCTTCTTGGCCATCATCTTGACGCAGATGGCGGCCAGATCCTCGGGCACGTCCGGCCTGGCCGCCCGAATATCCGGCGGCTTTTCTCTCTGGTGTTTCATCAGCCGTTGCGGCAGCGTCCCCTCCGGAAAAGGCGGCTTCCCCGTCAGCAGGAAGTACAGCGTGCAGCCCAGGCTGTAGATATCGGCGCGGGCGTCGACGCCGTGGCTGTCGATGGCCTGCTCGGGCGCCAGATAGTCGGCGGTCCCCAACACGTTCTCGTCGTAAGCGATGGTCAGCGAGGCCGCCTCATCGGCCGTGAACCGGGCCAGCCCCAAGTCCAAGACCTTGACCGTGCCCTTTCCGTCCACGAGCAGATTGGCGGGTTTGATGTCGCGGTGGATGAGGCCCGCTTGGTGCGCGTGGGCCAGCCCCTCCGCCGCCTGGCGGATGTAGTCCGCCGCCAGATGGACCGGCAAAGGGCCGTCTTGCCGCACGATCCGTTGGAGGTCGCGACCCTCCACGTATTCCATCACCAGATAGTGATTGACGCCGTCGTTGTCTACGTCATAGGCGCGGACGATGTTGCGATGATCGAGGGCCGCGGCCGCCTGTGCCTCGCGGTGGAAGCGCGCCAAATAGGAGGAATCCTGGACGCGGTGCTTGGGCAAGACCTTGATCGCGACCCGGCGCTGCATCAGGACATGCTCGGCCAAGTACACGCTGCTCATGCCGCCCGTCCCCAGGTGATCCAAGAGCCGGTACTTGCCCAGGAAAAAGCCCTTGTAACGGCCCTCCAGCAGTTTTTGGCTCTGCCAGCGGGTGAGCAGTTCGGCGCGGCACAGATGCTCCGCCATCTCCTCCGCGGTCAGCGTGTTCTGGTTGACCTCGGGCGGCAGTTGCGCCAAGAAGCGCTGCAACCGGTCGCGTTCCACCAGTTGGCTGCGCAGGACAAGCTCGAGAAACTGTTCGACCGTCATGGTGAGGGATTCCGCAAACCGGCGGGGGGACTCCGCCGACGGGGGCGAGGGCCGCCATGCCTCCCCCGCCGCGTGCTGCCCCTTCGCGGCATTCGGCTCCACCCTGCTCTAACACCAGAGTAGCACGGAGGCCGCGGCGAGGCTACCCGTTGGTCGCGCCCGCAGCGAACGCCCCCTCCCGTCCCTGCCTAACACGACAGCGCTAAGTCGGGAGAAAACCACGATCAGTTGGGGTGGTAGCAGCAATAGCAGGCCAACTCGTCGCAGAAAGTAGGCAACTTAGCGCTGTCGTACCAACTCCCGGCATTGACGCAATACGGTCGCAACGCGACCGGCCCGGCCATGGGCATGAGCATATGGGCATGAGCATGCAGCCCGCTCGCGGGTCGGATTGCGATGCCGGGAGATTCGGCCGACGGCATGATGCGGACCGGGGTCAGCCCTGCCCGTCCTCCGGGGACCCTGCTCTTCCTCCGGGAGCCGCGGAAACGGGAGTATGTTCCGACGCCGGAATAGGGGCCGGGACGCGCTGAATGCGGCGTGCGTCACTCCGGCATGGGAGCGGCGCCGGCGGGCGGGGAAGTTGACGGCGGCTGCGAGCCGGGCGGAGGCACCAGCCGAATCGTTACCCGGTACAGCGTCGGCACCGCCACTTGGTGCTGTGCGGCGGAATCGAGGTCCGCGCCGGCCTTTTCGCGTTGCGGCGGAGCGGCGGGAGCCGACGGCGCGGAGGGAATGGCCGCCAAAGGAGCGGCCTTGGGCGATGCTCGCCGAGCGGCACCCATCATCCCCTCGGCTGCCGATTCTCGAATCCGGCCTTGCACGAACCCCAACGCCGTGGGGAGCGTGATGTCGGCGACTTGCCCCGGTTCGCGTTCCAGTTCCGCCAATACCGCCTCGATTTGAGACAATCCGCCGGTGAACTCGACGACCACGGCGCCGCCTTTCTCCTTGGATTCCGTGGAGATACGGACGTCCGGTCGGCCCGGCGACGCCCCTGGGTCGCGGGACGGTTCGGCTGCGCCTTCCGCCGGCTTGGCGGCTCCGCCCTCCAAGGAGCGGGCGAGGAGGCCGCCCCTCGCGTCGGATGGGGCCTCCCAAGCCCCGGCGGCCGCGCCGGGGGCGGGTGTCTCCGCCGCCGCGAACTCCCATCCGCCGTACGAATCCTCCGACTCGGGCACGGAGTTGCGCCGCTGAATGACGCGGGCGGCCACGGCTTGGGGATCGGCCTCAGGCGTCAAGCGACAGACGATTTCCACAGGCACCATCCGCGGCAGTTGCGACATGGGCGGCGGTCCTTGCAGATCGTATTGCCGCAGGACGGTCGCGCCGGAATCGCCGGAGGTCGGACCGCGCCGGCCGGCGGGGGAGCCAGCGGCCGCTTGGGCCTCCGCGGGTGCCGCCGGGGTAGCCGCCCCCCGCCCCGCATGGCCCCCCAAGGCCATCCCCTCCGTCGCGCCGGCTGCCTCCGCTTGAGGCTCGCGATGCGCCAAATTCTCCGCCGAATCAAGGGCGGAACGAGGGCGCGGGGATCGCGCCGCAAGCAAGGCGTCAGGGCGGGAGCCGGCCGCCGCGGCGTCCTCAGCCCGGGAGGCAACTCCCCGATGATCCTCGGCGGATTCCACCTGCTCGTCGGCGGATTCCATCGCGAGGTCGCCGGGTAACGGTTCGATCCGGTGCTCGGACGGCGTGGGCCCGCCGCGATCCGCCTGCCCCTGGGGAGCCGTCGCGACCTCGCCGTCGCGGCGATCGTGGAACTGCCGGGCCGCGTCCATCATATAGATCACCACGGCCAGGGAAGCCGCAATCAAGGCCCAGCCCAGATTCCGGGGCTGAGCGAGCCTGCGAAAGATCGCCGCCGGACTCCAGGGACCTCCGGGGGATGAATCGGCGCCATCCTGTTCTCGGCCGATCGAACGGACGGAAGGGGCTTCGGCTATGCCCGGGTCGTCCCCTTCGGACGGAGATTGCCGCTTCGCGCCTCTTCCCGTTCGGCGGGTGATTTCGCCCAAGACACGGTCGGCGAAATCGATCGGGGCATCCACCCGAGGCAAGGACTGAAGGAGATTGGCCTGAGTCCGCAACTCTTCCAAGAGTTTCCGCGCGGACTCGCTGCCGGCCAGCAACTGCTCCAGTTGGGCCTGTTCCTCGGCGGTGATTTCACCGTCGAGATAGGCGCTGAACAGTTCGTTTTCCGGCACGTCTTTCATGGTACGACTCGTTGGGTGGGTGGATTTCCCACCCC
>JAAZNR010000725.1 GCA_012798155.1 Thermogutta sp.
ACGGCCGCGAACGGCAGCGATTCCGCGCCCTGGTTCGAGCAAGCGAGGCAATCGGCGCAAAAGCTTGCCGAGCTTACGTCGCGCCAATTGCAGGAGGCTCGGAATGCGGCGGAGGCGGTGGAGGGGCATTTGAACGCCGATTCGATCGCGTCCTCCGAAGCCTTGAAGCGACTGGAAGAGGCCCGGTCGGCTCTGCCGGAGGCCGCGGCCGAGAACGTGCAAGAGGCCATCCGGCGGAGGGAGGAGGCCGCGCGCCAACAGCTTGCACAAAGTCGGCAAGCCGCGCAGGCGTTGGTCGCGAAGGCGATTCCCGTGACGCCCCAAGCCACCGAGGCCTTGCATCGAGCGGAGTCCGCCGCTGCATCGGGGATGCGGCCGGGATCCGCATCCGCCGTCGCCGCTCAGGAGGCGTCCCGGGCGAACTTCCTGGATGCGGCCGCCGCC
The DNA here is from genome assembly GCA_012798155.1 of Thermogutta sp. Lineage (GTDB taxonomy): Bacteria > Planctomycetota > Planctomycetia > Pirellulales > Thermoguttaceae > Thermogutta. The sequence goes on from JAAZNR010000725.1 coordinate 445, forward strand.
ATTGCCGCTCGCGAGGCGCAATTGGAGCAGGCCCTGGAGGCGGCGAACCGCTTGCCGAGCTTGCTGACGCCGGAGACGATGACCGCCCAAGCCGCACATCCGAACGCGGCGAATGATACAACGCCGGCGGCAGAAGTGGAGCCGGTCTCGGCGGCATTGCAGGCCCTTCAAGAGCTGGCCGCGGCGGCCGCCAATCCGCCGCCGGCCACGAATTCGTCGTCCCCGATCAGCGCCACGTCGCGGATGCCCACCGGCGACGGCTCGTCCCCGCCTGCGGCTCCCACGGCCGCGGCTGTGCAGGCCGCGAACCGTTTCGATGGCACGTCGCCGAGTAATCGGGATGCCGGTCGGCTGCCGGTCTCGCAAGCGGCTGCCGCGCAAGGGCCGAGCGGCGGCCAATCCGGTCCCGCGAACCCTTCCCAGCCGGAAAGCGGGGGTCCCCTTTGGATGCCGAATCTGCCGGCCGAGGTCCGGGCCGCGATTCGCGCGGCGGCGGAGGCCCCGCCCCCGCCCGCTTACAAAGAGCGTTTGCGCAACTATTTCAAGAACCAGTGAACTTCAAGAACAGCCAGTGAACTTCAAGAATATCCAGCGAACATCAAAATACCCAGTGAACTTCAAGAATACCCAGTGAACGTGAAACACCCAGCGAGGTCGCCATGAACCAACCGGAATTGAGTGAGGGAGACGTTGCTCGCGTTCAGCGATGCCATCAGACCTATCTTCGCCTGCGGGAGGAATTGGCCAAGGTGATCGTCGGGCAGGAGCGGGTCATCGAGGAGGTGCTGATCGCCGTGCTGGCCCGCGGCCATGCACTCTTGGAGGGCGTGCCCGGCCTGGCCAAGACGCTGCTCATCAGCTCGCTGGCCGAGGCGACGCACCTGACCTTCAAGCGGATTCAATTCACGCCCGATCTGATGCCCAGCGACGTCACCGGCGCCGACATCATTCAAGAGGACCCTACGACCGGCGAGCGCGGCTACCGTTTTCTACCGGGACCGATCTTCGCCAATATGATCCTCGCCGACGAGATCAATCGCACGCCGCCGAAGACCCAGGCCGCCATGTTGGAGGCCATGCAAGAGCGGCAGGTGACGGCGGGCGGCAAGGTTTATCCCCTGCCCGATCCCTTCTTCGTGCTGGCGACGCAAAACCCCTTGGAGCAGGAGGGAACCTATCCGCTGCCCGAGGCCCAGCTCGACCGCTTCCTGCTCTACATCCACGTGGATTATCCCTCCGCCGCCGAGGAATGGGAGATCGCCCGGCGTGTAACTTCCGGGCGGCGATCCGGCCTGGCATCACTGCTGACGGGCGACGATCTGATCCAGTTTCAAGAATTGGTGACCCGCATACCGGTCGCCGACCAAGTTTTGGGTTATGCCTGCACGTTGGTTCGGGCGTCGCGACCGGGATCGCCGGAAAGTCCCGACTTCGTGACCCGTTGGGTTGCGTGGGGATCCGGACCGCGCGGTCTGTTGACCCTGATCATGTGCGCCAAGGCCCGCGCCGCCCTGCACGGACGATACCACGCCACGATCGGCGACGTCCAGGCGATCGTGAAACCGGCCTTGCGGCATCGTCTGGCCGGCAATTACGCGGCCCAGGCGAACAATCTCACAAGCGATCGTCTGATCGAAATGTTGCTGGAAGCGGTGTCCCCGGACGTCCCGTACGAGCGGCCGGGCGACGATCTCGCACTCGCCCCGTCCGCAATCCGCTGACCGCGGCCGTCTTCCGGGCCGGCCGCCCGAACTTCGGAGAGAAGAGGAAAAGCCGTGTCGCAACCCGTTTTGGCAAGATACCTGGACTCCCAGGCCCTGGACCGCATCGCTCGGCAGCGGTGGGAGCCGCGGGGTCTGGTGCACG
>JAAZNR010000726.1 GCA_012798155.1 Thermogutta sp.
CTTTCCGTTCCACCGGAATCGGGCCTTCGCGTGCCACGCCCCTTGGCATTTCGGGTCCGCGGAAGCTCGCAGGACGGGAGGGTGATCCATTTTCATGCCGCGCGGATCAGCATCGGATCCGCTAACGGCTGCACGCTGCAGATCCGAGCAAGAGGCGTCCAGCCTGTGCATTGCCTTCTCATCCGCGGGCGGCGCCGAACAATCGTTCGTTTCACGCGCCCGAGGACCGCCCTCAACAGCCGCCCCTTTTCGGACGCGGAACTGCGGCACGGCGACCTGTTGCAGATCGGTCCCGTCGTCTTGGAGTACCTTGACGACTCGCACGCGCTCACAGGCTTACCGTTTTCGCCGCCGGTTCGAGATTCGAACGCGACGGTAGACCCGCCGGAAACCGGCAATAGCCGCGGGGATTCTCATGAATGGGAGGACGAACTACGGCGCCGCGAGGCGGCCCTTGTGCGGCGAGAAGGGGAGCTGAAGTCCCTGGCGGAGGCTTTACGACTCCGAGAAGACGAGCTTGCGGTGCGAGAAAACCGGTTGAGCGATAAGGAGAAACAGCTTAGCGAGCGGGAACAGGAGTGCCTGCGATTGGAACGCGACAACCGGCAGGCCGAGCAAGAGTTGACGACCCGTTGGAAACGCTTGGAGCAACGCGAATCCGACGCCGCCGCGCAAGAACTGGAATTGCGGCAATGGGAAGCGAGAATCGTGGACCGGGAAGCGCAACTGCAACGCGATCAGGAGGAACTCCGCCGCCGCGTTTCCGAGATTGCCGCCCGGGAACGAGCGCTGTCGGATTGGGAAGAGGCCCTTAGGCGGAAAGAGCAGCCCATCGACACACCGCCCGCTTCCGCAGAGCCTGTGTCTCAGCCGGTGTCGGCAAGAGAGGACGTCACCTCCGAACGCAACTATCGGGATTTTTTTACCCCCACGGAAGCGTCCCTAGCAGGGGACGTTTACGGAAACGACGGGTTCGCGAATCTACAGACAAACCCGGCGGTCGAGACCCCCGGCGACCAAGACGCGCAATTCGGCGAGCCTCCCTTGATTTCCGCGAAATGGTTGCGGTGGCAAGAGGACGAAAACGAAGAACCGGCACAGGACGCCGCGGAGCGGATCACCTCTCCTTCCAAACCCGGCACGGAGCCGACGGGCGATCCCGGCACAAGCCGTGATTCGCGGCCGGCCGACGATTCCGCGGCGAAAGAAGTCGACTCGTACATGCAATCACTCCTGTCCCGACTGAAGGGGCGGGACGAAATGATGCAAGCTTCGCGAACGTCACTCGGCGTGCCGCCAAGTGATCCCATAACGAACGAGTCCTGCCCCCTGAAGGGCCGCAAATCGCGACCGGAATCCAACGCACAGAACCGGCCCGATGATCGAGCCGCGGCACGGGAACGCCCGCAAGCCGCCGAAAAATCCGTCGATTTCGCGGCCATGCGAGAACTGGCCGTTTCGGCCTCTCAAGGAGCGATCGATCGCTACGCGCAGGCAAAGATTTGGGCGGCCATGCGGGGAAAGCTGGCCGTCATGGCGACGGCTTTCGGTTGCGCACTGCTATTGGCGATAGTCGCCTGGGCGGGCCGGCTTCCCCAATTCGGCGTGTACGGCATCGTTGCCGCGGCCGTGGCTCTCTTGGTCTACTCCCTGCAATACGCGATCTTGAGCGGACGGCTCGTCGTCAACAAAAAGGGCCGGCCGCAATTGGCGGAGCGGCGGATTTCGCGGGAAATGTTCAAACTCCAACCGGCCGAGAAGCACCCGCTCGCGATCGATTCCAAAGCCGCCCCGCCGCCGGAAGCAAGTGTCCCGCATAGACCGGCCGAGTGAGCAAAGACGCAATCACCTGGGAATGCGGATCAGCACGCCCGGACTCTCCCAATCAAGAAGCACGCCTTTCTCTCCCGAGGTCAGGAATCGGTAGTGCGACTCGTCCAGAGGATTGAGTACGATTTCCGAATCGGATATCTTTCGGCCGGGCAGACGGCCCTCGGCTACGGCGGCTTCGATCCGTTTGAAATGCGGCAGCCAAAAGACCGCGCGGTCGCCCTCTTTCTTGATGCGTCCCCAGAAATAGCCGTCCTTGACTTCATCGCCCTGATTGGCGAATTCTTGCGCCGGCACGGAGAAAAAGGTCCAATCGCCGGACTGACGAATCTGGACGTGCAGCGTACGCATCCGAATCCTCTCATCCTCGATGCCCGTGAAAGCCACGTCCAATTTGCCCGCTTCGGCGTCCGTCACTTTGACGACGCAGAATCCACTGGAGCCGGGCGCCTGCCACGTACCGTCCCATTCCTCCGGGACAAGGGAGACGGGCGACGTACCCATCGGTTCCGTGGAGCGCACCACGGAACAACCGGAGGTTGCGCACAGAATGCCGGCGGCGGTCAGCACAGCGAATGTCGCGGACTTGGTCATGATCGACCCTCCTGCTCAAACTTGAGATGAACGACGCCCCGCGCGGAGATTAGCGAGCGGCGTTTAGCGATTGGCGTTTGCGGATTCTCCCGTCTCGGCCCTGCGATTATAAGGTGTCTTCCTGCCGCGAGGAAGGAACAGACCCCGGCCGCGAGCCGTTTGCGTCGCAGCAACCGGAGCACGCTATGCAGTATCCGGGCGCTTGCAGTATCCGACAGCAGATGTTGCCGCAACCCGCGATAGTTCGGAGGCTGCATTGCAACCGGTTCCCCGCCGCGGGGGCTGATTCCGCCAGAGGGCGGTGACTTGGGAGCGATGACTTGGGAATCGCAGCCCGGCGGGCCGACGCCGCGACGGGAACACGGCATCCGTCTGCCTCTCACCGCGGCTTGTGCTTCTGTACCCGTTCACGGGCCTGCCCGGCCTGTCTTTGAAACGCAGAGCGCGCAGAGGGCGCGGAGGAAGAATGCTATATTGGTTGCAACACTCTGCGTTCTCTGCGTTTCCGTGCGAGAAACGGGAGACTTCCCGTGAACGGTTACGTGCTTCTTAGCGCGGTTTGTGCCGCGCGGATTTGCGGACGTCACTCCGCTCCGATTTTTCCGCCGGAGGGGCACTGGAATCGGCTTTGGGAGGCGGGTTTTCGGCGGACTTGCGGGGCCTTCCAGGGGATGCCTTTTTCCCTTTTTCGGCGAGGGGGCGCGTCTCGGCGGGTCGGTCGGAGGATTCCGGCTTGGCGGTGGGCTTGCGACCTGACGCGGTTTTCGACTCGATCTCGGCGGCCGGTGCGCTCTCATCCGTCTGGGGTGCCGAGTTCGGGGTCGCCGCTTCCTCGGCGGGTTTGACGCGCGGCTTTCTTCCTCGCCGTTTGCCTGTCGCTTCCGCCTCGCCGCCTGTCATCCCGGCGGA
>JAAZNR010000727.1 GCA_012798155.1 Thermogutta sp.
GCAATACATCGACGCTAGGGTACGAGCGCAAACCGCGGCCGACCGCCTGGCGGAGAAGGAAACGGAGCTGGAGAACGCCAAGGCGCGGCCTCGGCAAATCCTGGCCTCGGACCTCCTGGAGCCGCTCATCATCCAGCTTTCGGATCTGTCATTGATTCAGGTCCGGGCGAGGTTGGACCAGGTCTCCCTCACCCCGGTCACGTTGTCGCCGGAGGAGGCCCTGGAAATCGCCCGCCGAAATCGCCTGGACTGGATGAACGCCCGAGCGGCACTGGTCGATCAATGGCGGCAGATCCAAATCGCTGCCAACCGCCTCCGCAGCGACTTGGACGTGACCTTCAGCGGCGACATGCAAACCATCGGCGATAACCCGTTCGGCTTTCACAGCACGACGGGAGAGTTGCAGGTGGGTTTTCGCTTCGACGCCCCGTTGACGCGGCTGCTGGAGCGGAACCAATATCGCGCCGCGTTGATCTCCTATCAGCGGGCCCGACGCGACTATTACGCCTTCGAGGATCAGATCTCGCAAAGCCTGCGGGAGACGTTACGGAATGTCCGGCTCAGCCAGAACACGTTCGAATTGCGGCGCTCCTCGGTATTGGTGGCGATCGCGCAATCGGACGTGGCCCAGGAACGGCTGCGTGCCCCGCCGCAACCCGGCGAGACTCCGCGCTTCGGGGCGACCACCGCCCGCGACGTCGTCACGGCCCTCTCCGGCTTGCTGGATGCGCAAAACGCCTTCCTCGCCGCCTGGGTCGAGTACGAGGTGCAACGGATGTCGCTGGACTTCCAATTGGACACCATGCAACTGGATAATCGCGGCCTGTGGATCGATCCCGGGCCGATCCGCGGCGGACCGTTCGTTCCCGAGGAAAACCAGAGCGCGGAACCGCCCGGTTTGCTTCCCGCCGAACCCCCGGCATCGCCCGCCGCTTCGACCGATCGGCCGGCGGAGGGTGCGGCCGCCCGGCAAGTCGCGGTAGGGGCGGCAACCTCGCGAACCCCGGGCGAAGCAGGCGCGGCGGGCGAAGCATCACCCACGCTGCGGAAACTGGCGGATCGCATCCGGCAGGCGCAGGGCGGCTTGCCTCCCGCCTTGGCGGGGTCGGCCGGATCGGTGCCCGGCGGCACATCGGCGGCGCCGCCCGCCCCCCAGCCGGCCTCCAATTCCTCCGTGATCCCCGTGAGCGGCCAAACCGGGCTTCCCGGCGGACTCGCTCCGGCACACGCGGAGAACCGGCAAGCCGAAGATGCCTCGCGACTTCCCGACGAGTTCCTGCCGTCCATCGATATGTTGCTGGACGCCCAGGAAGACCCGGCGGATTCGCTTTTCGCCACGCCTTGAGAGCGGTTTTCGTGATGCCTTGCGAGCGGTTTTCGTGACGCCTTGAGAGCGGAGCACCCCTGCCGGGCGCCATCCACGTCCCGGCAGGGCGCCTTTGGGAACAAGATACAAGCATAAAACCGGACTTTTGCAAACTGCTCCCCTCTCCCTCTGGGAGAGGGGCAGCGGGTGAGGGCTTGGTGAAGTTGGACAATTACGGCAAGCCGTTTTCGCGGCTAATTGCCCTCACCATAGCCCTCTTCCAAGGCGGACGAGAACTTGTCACCACAATTTGCAAAAGTCCAGATAGAAACGAAAGAAGGAGTTCCGGCGATGCAAGTCGGGCCGAGTCTGTGGCGTGTCCTATTTCCCGATGCCAAAGATCGC
>JAAZNR010000728.1 GCA_012798155.1 Thermogutta sp.
ACAGCAGCAAGACCGAATGGTCGGTATTGCGAACGATCAAGCGGGCCAGCTCCTGGAAGTATTCGGTGGGCCAAACCTTCGCGGAAGCCCCCCCGCTACCCACATGCATCGCCACGACGCGGCCGTCGGTCGGCAGCCGCAGGTCATCCCAAACGCGGCTTGCCAGGCATTCACCCTGCGGCGTGGTTCGCAATTCCAAGCGAGGCGACTCCGGCGGGCACCCCAAGGTCTCGGCCAGCCGAAGATAGTACTGCACCATGGGGACCTTCCAGCCGTCCTCACGGGGATAGTCCCAGGGTAGGGCGTGCGTCAGAAACTTGTTGCGGTGATGCCGGCCGTAACCGATCCTCACGGGAATCCTCGCCAACCAGGCGATGAGCGCGGACCGCCATGAATTGGGAAACAGCACGGCCGCATCCCACTTCTCGGCCGTCAGGCGACGAACCAAGCTCGATGTTTTCCAACGAGGATCATCGCCTCTTGGCTGGTAGCACCACGTTTCATCCAGCCAATCCGTGCCGTCCAGAACGCCCGACAAATTGGGGCGCAAGATGCCGACGATGCGGGCGCGGGAACCGGCCCGGCGGCGGATTGCGCGTACGGCGGGCGTCGCCATCACCACATCGCCCAGCCAATTCGGGAGAAAAAGGCAGATGTTCACGGCTTTGACCTCCGTGCCGAGTTGCCGCCCGAACAAGGGCGACTGGAGCGTCTCCAACGCCTCCGCCGTGATTGTCCCTTTTGAGAGAGAATCGGGAAAGGTCAATTAGTCAAGAAATGCCCGAACGGACAAGTCGGCATCGACCCTGAGACGGTCGGCGAAGAGGGCCGCAACTGGAAACGGCATCCTTGGCTTGACGCGAGGCCGGCAATCCTTGCGACGTGCCGTTCGCGATGGAGTCGGTTGCGATGCGATTTCTCAACCACTACCGGTTGTGCTCGCATCGGCGCTGAATACTATGGATTGTGCTCCAATTGCTGTAACGCAAACGGCTCACTCAGGGCCCGGTTGGAGCGTTTGGAAGAGCGTTTGGAAGAAAAGTATCCTTTCACGGGCCTGCCCGGTCTGTCTTTGAAACGCGGAGGGCGCGGAGGGCAGGGAGGAAGAATTGCCATATTGGTTGCGACACTCTGCGTTCCCTGCGCTTCCGTGCGAGGACCGGCAGACTTTCCGTGAACGGTTACGAAGAAAAAACCCCTCGCGAGGGCCGCTGGACCTAACTGCGGGGAGGCGGAGCAGTCGAGGCAGCCGACCCTCGGAGGGGCTTCCCGTATTCTATTGCCTCCGTATCTGCGTGTCCACGCGGTCCCCACTGCGGATGGGCTGCTTGCGAAGGGGCTGCTCGCGACGTAACCTCCGGATACTGCCGGTTGTGGCAACCTCGGCGACCGAACGCTACCTATTGTAGGCCGCTTGCCGCAACGCAAACGGCTCCGCCGCGAAAGCCCCAGCCGATTTTCCGGAATCGCACTCTTCGGCGGTGGGGTGCGTAGAAAAGATATCCGTCGCGAAGCTGCCGGAAGTGTAGTTTTTCCTGGAAAAAGTGCCCTTCCGGGCCAGTTGCACGTTTTTTCCCGCGACGGCGTTCTGTGAGCCGACGTTGCGATGGGGTAGACTTGAGGGTTGACCTTGTGGTGCGGAGGAGGCGACTGCCATCGCGTCGGCGGCCGGCCCACGTCATCGCATGATTCGGAGTTTTTCGCGCGTTTGAGACAAAGGAGGGGGAGCGACATGGAGTCGCCGACTTCAATCGGTTGCGCCTGCAATCAAGTGACGGAGCAGGATCAGTACCGCCAATTGGACGAGATCCTGAGCGAATACCGCTCGGTCCCCGGCGGTTTGATCCCCGTGCTTCAAATGACGCAGGCCGTCTTCGGCTACCTGCCGGAAACCGCGCTGCGGCGGATCGCGCGGGCGTTCAACAAGTCGTACAGCGAGGTGGCGGGGGTCGTTTCCTTCTACTCCTTTTTCAACACGGTACCGCGAGGCAAGCACACGGTTCGCGTCTGCTTGGGAACCGCTTGCTACGTCCGCGGAGGAAAGCAAATCCTGGCTTCGCTCAAGTCGCATTTGGGCATCGACGTCGGCGAGACGACGGCCGATTTGAATTTCACGCTCGATGTGGGCAGATGCTTCGGGGCGTGCGGGCTGGCTCCCGTCATCATGATCGATGATGACGTCCATCAACGGATCAAGGCCTCGCAGCTAGCCCGATTGTTGGACCAATACCGCAACGGTCCTGCCGAGGACGAGGAGGGCGGGAAATGATTTCCAATGGCACGCCCTGCCGCCGTATCGAGGATCTGGAAGCCCTTGCCGTTTTGCGCGAGACCTTGCGGCAAAAACGGCAAGAGGCCGCGGCCGCGGGCCGGCGCGAGATCCGCGTTTGCACGGGAGCCGGGTGTATCGCCTCCGGGTCTCCCCAATTGCTGGCCGCGCTGCGGCAATCGATCGAGGACCGCGGAATCGCCGACCAATGGCGGATTATCGCTACCGGCTGCATGGGACCCTGCTTCGGCGGCCCCGTCGTCATGATCGATGACGTGCTTTACGAGCATGCCCGGCCGCAAGACGCGCCCGGGATCGTTCAGGAACACTTGATCGGCGGTCGGATCGTCGAGCGGTTGGCGCACCGCCGGCCGGACGGTCGGCCCGTACCGCGTGTCGGAGACATCGACTTCTTTCGCCGCCAGGTGAAAATCGTCTTGAGGAATTGCGGCCGGATCGACCCGACGCGAATCGAGGATTACATCGAGCAAGACGGTTATCGTGCCCTTGGCGAGGTCCTTCGGCGACGGGACCCGGACGCCGTGATCGAGGCGCTCCGGGAGTCGGGGTTGCGAGGCCGCGGCGGGGCGGGATTCGCCACCTGGAAGAAATGGTCGGCCGCCAGGCAATCCTCGGGAGACGTGAAATACGTCGTCTGCAACGCCGACGAAGGCGATCCGGGCGCTTTCATGGACCGCAGCGTGCTGGAGGGCGATCCGCACAGTGTGATCGAGGGCATGGCCGTAGCCGGCGCGGTGATCGGCGCCTCGCGCGGCTTCGTCTACGTACGCGCGGAGTATCCCTTGGCCGTCGAGCGGCTGAAAATCGCCATCGGCCAAGCACGCGAGGCGGGGCTGCTCGGCACGAACATACTGGGCGCGGGATTCGATTTCGATCTCGAAATCCGTATGGGTTCGGGGGCCTTCGTGTGCGGCGAGGAGACGGCCCTGTTGACGTCGATCGAAGGGAATCGCGGCGAACCCCGGCCCCGGCCGCCGTTTCCGGTTCAAAGCGGGTTGTGGGGTGCGCCCACGCTGCTCAACAACGTCGAGACGTTCGCCAATATCGCCCCCATCGTGCTGAACGGCGGCGCCTGGTACGCCCAATGGGGAACTCCCAAGAGCCGCGGCACTAAGGTTTTCGCCCTGGCCGGCGGAATCCAGAACTCCGGCCTGGTGGAAGTGCCGATCGGCATGCCGCTAGGCGACTTGATCTACGACATCGGCGGCGGGACGGCCTCCGGTAAGAACTTTAAGGCCGCCCAGATCGGCGGTCCCTCCGGCGGCTGCATCCCGAAACAGTATTTGAGCGTCCCCCTGGACTACGAATCCCTGGCGGACTTGGGGGCGATCATGGGTTCCGGCGGGCTGATCGTCATGGACGACGATAGCTGCATGGTCGACGTCGCTCGATTCTTCCTGGAGTTCGTGCAGGACGAATCCTGCGGCAAGTGCGTCCCGTGTCGCGTCGGCACCAAGCGGATGCTGGAGATCATGGAACGCATCTGCGCCGGCAAAGGCGAGGAAGAGGATATCGAGCGGTTGGTCGAATTGGGCGAGATGATCAAGGATACGTCCTTGTGCGGGCTGGGCCAGACGGCGGGGAATCCGGTCCTCTCCACGATTCGCCATTTCGGCCAGGAATACATCGAGCACATCCGCGATCGCCATTGCCGTGCGGGAGTCTGCCCGGAACTGGTGGCCGCCCCCTGCGAAAGCGCCTGTCCCGCAAGCGTGGATATACCCGGCTTCGTGGCCCTGGTCGCCGAGAAGCGGTACGCCGAAGCCCTGCGGCTGCATCGGGAGCGCAATCCGTTCGCGGCGGTATGCTCGCGAGTCTGCTTCCACACCTGCGAGGACAAGTGCCGGCGTGCCACGTTGGACGCCCCGGTGGCCATCCGCGCCATCAAACGCTTCATGGTCGATCAGGAAGTAACGTTGCAGGTCCCGGAAATCCGTGAGAACCCCAAGAACGCCAAGCGTAAAATCGCCATCGTGGGCGCCGGCCCGGCGGGACTTACCTGCGCTTACTTCCTGGCCCGCCTGGGTTATCGCCCCGAGATCTTCGAGGCGGAACCGCGCCCCGGCGGCATGCTGGTGCAGGCCATCCCCGCCTATCGTTTACCGCGGGAAGTCGTGGCCCGAGAGGTTCGCATGATCGAACAAATGGGCGTGGAGATCCTCACCGGCCGGGCGTTGGGTAGGGACTTCACCCTCAGTTCGCTCCGCGCGCACGGGTACGAAGCCGTATTCCTCGGCCTGGGCGCGCCGCAGGGAGCGGGCCTGGGCGTCCCCAACGAACGGGCCGAGGGCGTCGCCGACGCATTGGCCTTCTTACGGACCTATAACATCCGCGGCTCCGTGCCCGTCGGGCATCGCGTGGTGGTGGTGGGCGGGGGGAACTCGGCCATCGACGCGGCCCGCACCGCCGTGCGGCTAGGCGCCGAGAGCGTCACCGTGGTTTACCGCCGCAATCGGGACGCCATGCCGGCCTACGAAGAGGAAGTGCTGGAAGCCGAAAACGAAGGCGTCCATCTCAGCTTGCTTACGGCCCCCGTCGAGGTGTTGGTGGAAAACAATCGCGTGGTCGGACTGAAGTGCGTACCCGTCCAATTGGGCGAGTTCGATCGGTCGGGCCGCCGCCGGCCGAGAGAGGCGGGGGAGGCTTTTTGCATCCCCGCCGATCAAATCTTGGTCGCCGTGGGGCAGGTTCTGGATCTGGAGGCTCTTTGCCCCGACCTCCCCCTGGAGAAGAATGCACGCGGGTTCTTGCAGGCGGATCCCGTCACGGGCCAAACATCGCAACGTTGGGTATTTGCCGGCGGAGACGCCGTCAGCGGGCCGGCCTCCGTGGTTGAAGCCGTGGCCGCGGGAGAGCGGGCGGCCGTGGGAATCGACTGCTACCTCACCGGCGAGATGCACGCCTTTTGGCGGCAACTACGGCCGATCGATACGGCCTTCGATCCGGAGGCCGAACCCTCCGACGCCCCCCGGGAACCGCTGCGCCTGTTGCCCGTGGACCGAAGACGCCACAACTTCGACGAGGTCGAGCTGCCCTGGCCCGAGCCGGTCGCGGTCCGGCAGGCGCGGCGGTGCCTTCGCTGCGACTACGGACGTCGGGAAAGCCTGCAAAACGGATCGCCGCAAGTCATCGTGCTCCATCAAAGCGGAGAGCTTTGACGGCAGGAACGGTGCGTGTGCCGCCGGGCGGTGCTCGCGGGCAAGCGGAGAAGGCGGATTGCCGCGGCACGTTCGAGATCGAGCGAGGAAACGCGCAAGGAGAGCCGGATAGGATCAATTCATGGTCAAAGCCTGGATCAATCAGCAGGAAGTGGAAGTTGCGGAGGGAACGACGATCCTCTGTGCGGCCAAACAGGCCGGGATCCGCATCCCGACGTTGTGCTACGTGGAATCGCTCCGGCCGATCGGGGCTTGCCGGGTCTGCGTCGTGGAGGTGGAGAATTACCGTAACCTCGTCGCCGCTTGCTCCACGTGCGTCACGGAGGGGATGAGGGTCCGCACGAACTCCGCGCGGGTGCGGCGTGCAAGGACGACCGTGGTGCAGCTCTTGCTCTCGGAGCATTGCGGCGAGTGCCAGACCTGCGACCGAAACGGGCAGTGCGAACTGCAAGATTTGGCCGCCGAGTTGGGCATCCGGGAGATCGAGTTCCGCGGCGAGGCGGCGCGCAAGCGGGTGGACGTTTCCACTCCCGCCCTGAGTCGGGATAACGGCAAGTGCATCCGGTGCCGCCGATGCGTCAGTGTGTGCAACGAGATCCAAGGGGTGGGGGCCTTGTTTCCGCAGTTCCGCGGTTTCAATACCGTCATCGGCCCGGCCTTCGGACAGGACTTGGCGTCCGTCACCTGCGTGCAATGCGGGCAGTGTGCGGCCATCTGCCCCGTGGGGGCGATTACGGAGCGGGACCACGTGGAATCCGTCTGGACGGCGATCGACGCCCCGGATCGTCTCGTCGTGGTCCAGACGGCCCCGGCCATCCGCGCCGCCTTGGGCGAGTGTTTCGGTTATCCGCCGGGAACGCTGGTTACCGGGAAAATGACGGCCGCGCTCCGGCGACTCGGCTTCGACGCCGTTTTCGACACCAACTTCGCCGCCGATTTGACCATCATGGAGGAAAGCACCGAATTGCTGATGCGGTTAAAGCAGGCATTGGCGGAGGGAAACGGCGCGGCCTTGCCCATGTTCACCAGTTGCTCGCCGGGTTGGATTCAGTATTTGGAGTCGTTCCATCCGGAGCTTCTGCCGCACCTGTCCACCTGCAAATCGCCGCAGCAGATGTTGGGGGCACTGGCCAAGACCTATTACGCGCAAAAGACCGGTCGCCGCAGGGAAGAAATCTTCGTGGTCTCGGTGATGCCTTGCACCGCCAAGAAATTCGAGGCCCAACGGCCGGAAATGACCAGCAGCGGCGGTCCGGACGTCGATGCCGTGCTCACCACGCGGGAACTGGCCCGCATGATACGCGCCTCCGGCATCGACTTCCAGGCCCTCCCGGACGAGGAAATGGATGCGCCGCTGGGGATTTCCAGCGGGGCGGGCGTCATCTTCGCCAATACCGGCGGCGTCATGGAAGCCGCCCTGCGTACCGCCTATGAGGTTGTCACCGGGCGGCCCCTGCCGACTCCGAATCTGCACGTCCCTAACCTCATCGGCCTGGAGGGCATCAAGGAGGCGGAAATTACGATCGAGAATCCGCTCGCGGATTGGCGATTCCTGAACGGGGTGACGCTGCGGGTGGCCGTGGCCCACGGCCTGGGTAATGCCGAGAAGGTCATTCAAGCCGTTTCCTCCGGCGAGCGATCCTATCATTTCATCGAAATGATGGCATGCCCGGGCGGATGCATCGGCGGCGGAGGGCAACCGCGATTCACCGACAACCGAGTGCGGCAGGCCAGAATCGCCGCCATCCTGAAGGAGGACGAGGGCAAGCCGATCCGCAAGTCGCATCTGAATCCGCAGATTCAGCAACTTTACACGGAATTTCTGGGATCGCCGCTAGGGGAGATGTCGCATCATCTCCTCCACACCACATATCAACCACGCGAACGAGTGTAACGCAACGGCCTCGAATCGCATCCCAGGCTGGGGCGGCTTTACGCGCAAACCCTTTGTCGGCGATCCTCGCCTGTGTTACCATATGGACTGCGGC
>JAAZNR010000729.1 GCA_012798155.1 Thermogutta sp.
ACAATAGAGCCAAACAATAGAGTCGAAGAATAGAACTAAAGAATAGGCCGAAGAGGTCGAGGCTCGACATGCCGAAGCCCTCCCCGCAGCGCGACGGTTTTCATCCCGCGGCCTCGTGGGAGGTCCTGCGACTGCGAGCCAAGCTCCTCCGCCGCATCCGCGAGTTCTTCGATCAGCGGGGATTCCTCGAGGTCGAAACGCCGTTGCTCTCCGCCGACACGGTCGTCGATCGGCACTTGGACCCCTTCGGCGTGGAGATCGCCGGCGAAGGAGGCGGCACCGCAACCGCCGGTTTGCAGCCCCGCTGGCTGCAAACCTCGCCCGAGTTCGCCATGAAGCGGCTCCTCGCTGCCGGCGGGGAGGCGATCTATCAAATCACCCGCGCGTTTCGCCAGGGCGAGGTCGGCCGGCTTCACAACCCCGAGTTCACCATCGTCGAGTGGTATCGGGTCGGGGATAGCATGGCGGCGGGGATCGACCTGCTGGGCGAGCTGGCCGTGGAACTTCTGGAGTGCCCACCGCCCGAAGTCGCGACGTACCGCGACGTGTTTCGGGAGCACTTGTCGCTGGACCCGCTGACGGCCGAGACGGCGGAACTGGAACAGGCGGCCCGGCGCCGGCTGCCCGCCGTGCCGGAGTCCTTCGCCCCGGACGATCGGGACGGCCGGCTCGACCTGCTCCTCACCGAGTGCATTCAGCCGCACCTGGGAAGGGGGCGGCCGGTGATCGTCTGCGATTACCCGGTCAGTCAGGCCGCTCTGGCGATGGTTCGACCGACCGATCCGCCCGTCGCCGCGCGATTCGAGCTGTTCGCCGAGGGTCTGGAATTGGCCAACGGTTATCTGGAGCTGTTGGATGCCGCGGTGCTGCGGGACCGCATGAAATCCGCCAACCAGTGGCGCCTCCGCGACGGGAAAACCGCCCTGCCGGAGTCCAACCGGCTTCTGGCCGCGATGGAGGCCGGCCTGCCTCGCTGCGTGGGCGTGGCCTTGGGGTTCGACCGCGTCGTCATGCTGCGGGCGGGGGAAAACGATATCCGTCGCGTGATGGCTTTTCCCTTCGACATTGCGTAAACTACGCAGGGGATCGATTCGAAATCCATCTTGAGCAACGGGGGGCGGACGATGGGCATTTCGCAATCGGAACTTGACACGTGGCACATGGCCCGGGCGCTCGAAATCGCCGCTCAGGGGCGGGGCAAAGTGGAACCCAACCCCATGGTGGGGTGCGTGATCGCGCGGGGAGCCGAGATCATCGGCGAAGGTTACCATCAGCGCTACGGCGGCCCCCATGCCGAGATCGAGGCCCTCCGCGTGGCCGGTCCGCGGGCCAAAGGCGCCGTCATGTACGTCACGCTGGAGCCGTGCTGCCACCACGGCAAGACCCCGCCCTGCACGGAGGCCGTGATCGCGGCGGGTATCGCCAGGGTCGTCGCCGCCATGCAGGACCCCTTCGCCCAGGTGGCGGGAAAGGGGCTGGAAGCCTTGCGCCGGGCCGGCATCGAGGTCTCCTGCGGCCTCATGGAAGCCGAGGCCCGCGAACTCAACGCCCCTTATCTCAAACTCCTCGCCGTCGGCCGGCCCTGGGTCATCGCCAAGTGGGCCATGACGCTCGACGGCAAGATCGCCACCGTCGCCCACGAAAGCCGTTGGATTTCCGGCCCCGCCTCTCGTGCCCGCTCCCATCGCCTCCGCGGACGGGTCGATGCGATCCTCGTCGGCAGCGGCACGGTCTTGGCCGACGATCCGCTCCTCACCGTCCGTCCGCCGGGTGATCGCACGCCGCTCCGCGTCGTCCTCGACGGCCGCGCGAGGATCCCCCTGGAGTCGCAATTGGTTCGCACGGCGCGAGAAACGCCGGTCCTGATCGCCGTCAACGAATCGGCGGACGGGGGGGCGCGTAAGGCATTGGAGGCCGCGGGCTGCGAAATCCTGGTCTGTCCCGCAGCCGACGGCGCGGCGCGGCTGGATTTTCTCCTTGCCGAGTTGGGCAAACGCCGCATGACCAACGTCCTGATCGAGGGCGGCAGCCGCCTGCTGGGTGCCGTGTTCGACGCCGGCATGATCGACGAGGTGCACGTCTTCGCGGCGCCCAAGCTGCTCGGCGGGAAAGCCGCCCCCACGCCCATCGCGGGCTCGGGAATACCCCGGATCACCGCCGCCAAAGAGGTCCGCGTCTTGGCCGTGGAGCGGCTGGATTCGGACATCTACATCCAAGGACGTTTGACGCGGCCGTAAGATCGCCGCGGTTCAACCGCACTCTCGACCCCACCACCGGCGATCGCCGACGGCTTGTTCCAAAACGGTCACCAAGACGTTGAGATCGAACGGTTTGGCCAAGAAGAATTGCCCGCCCGCCGCGCGGCAACGTCGCACGATGTCGCGATCGTCCACCGCGCTCAGGATGATGACGGGAACGTCGCACGTGCGGGGGTCTTCCATCAGCGCGCGGCAAACCCGCAGGCCGTCCACATCCGGCAAGCAGATGTCGAGGATGACCGCGTCGGGCGGCTCTTCCCGGGCGACCCGTAAGGCCTCTCTCCCCAAGGCCGCCGCAAGCACGCGGTAGCCGAGATTCTCCAGACGCCACGCCAGCGATTCCCGAATCGTCTCGTCGTCGTCCACGAGCAAGATCGTGGGCAAAGAGGACTCGGCGACGATCTCGCTCTCCGGTCGTACCGCGTATTTCGGATCCATGGGTTACTCCGATTTTGCCCCCGGGGAATCGACGTTCCCGGATCGTGAGAAGCGGGCTGCGTAAAAAATCTAACTCGCGGAGATGTTACGGGCAAAAGAGTTGCGCCGTAATTAAAAGAGATCGCCGGGCGCGGATGCGGTTTGTGACGCTTGTGCCGCAAGTAGGGCCGCTCGCGGCGAGAGAGCACGGAATGAAGGATGGCGGCCATCCGCGCCCGTCATCGCCGTCGCCTTGCAAAAAAGAAGAAAGGAGAGGAAAAGTGGGAGAGATAATCGCACTGGTCGGCGTTATAGGGTTTATAATGAGCGGAGATTGGGTATCTATGATACTGTGTATTTTCTTCGCTAGTCTGTTGTCTGGGGATGCTCAATCGAAGAGAAGGCATAGGTAGGCGATAAGATAGATATTATCTATTAATGAGGTTAAATTATGTCTACATTGGAACACCAGTTGTTCGTACTGTTTTTCACTGCTGCAATATTGGATAGTATTTATTTTGGAGGGATAATGACTGTTGTGCTAATTATTTGTTTGCCATTTTCACTAAAGTAGGAAAAAGAGGCATTAAAATATGAAGAATGATTCGCTGTGAATCATTCAGAGTGTTAGGTCCGATATAAGGAGGAAGACATGGTATCCGTAAAGATCGGCGGCGCCCGGGGGGCTGCGGCCCTAGTCTGGGCGATGACGAGTACAGACGGTGACAACGCCACCCTGTTTAGGGTGGTGCAAAGAAGGAAGGCGCGGTTAAGGAACCTCCGGCTTGCGGCGCCTCCCCGTCTCGCGGCCTCGTAGTCGGGCGAGGCGAGAGACCGATCACCGCCGGAGCAGGGGACGATGAATGGGTTGGATCGTCCCGAGACCCGGCTTATTCGCCGTGTCGCCTTGCGTTACAATGTATACTAGCCGGGATGTGGTCACCGCCCCCGTTGCGTGGAGGATTGCCATGAAGGTTCTCTTGTGTTTGCTCTCCGAACAGCACGTTCCGAATCTGCTTTCCGTGCACCACCTTAGACCGGACAGGCTCGTGTTGATCGAGACTACGGGCATGCAGCGGCGCGGAACCGCCAAGAGCTTCCTGCGTGCCTTGCAGCTTGGCGGTCTCGACTACGGCGACCGATGCGATGTCGAATCGTTGGATGCGGAGGACAATCTTGAGGCC
>JAAZNR010000730.1 GCA_012798155.1 Thermogutta sp.
GAGATTGTGCCCTTCGATGACCGCCAGCCGCAGACCTTCCAGTACGGGAGAGAGGGGGTTGAGCATCATCAGCAGCGCCCCGCGCGGGCCGAAGACCTCCGGCTCGTAGAACACGGGCGTAAAGAAGATGCCGAAGGTCAGAATCACCTGCACGATGTACTTCACGTCCCGAAAGAAGACGTTGCCGCAACTGAGGATCAGCGACGCGGCGGCGGTCAGGAGCAGCAGAATGAGCGTCAGAGGGAGGACCCACAACACGTTCCAAGTCCAATCCGTTCCCGCGAAGAGGAAGAGCAGAAGGGAGAGAAAAGCCGCCCCCAGCAGCATATCCGCCGCCTGCGTGATGACGGCGGAGAGGGGAAACACCTCGCGCGGAAAATAGACCTTGGTGACGAGCTGCATGTTGCCGGTAAGGCTGTTGGCGGCGAAACCCAAGGCCCCGGCGAAGAAGGCCCAACCCAATGCCTTGACGGACATGCCGGCCACGCGGGGCAGATCGACCGAGTCGCCGCCCGCATAGGCCAAGGCCAGTTTCACCAGGCAACCGGCGGCCACGATCATGAGCGGCATCAGCAAGGCCCAGCCCAAGCCCATCACGGCTTGTTTATAGCGGATGCGGATGTCGCGCCAGACCATCCGCCAGAGCAACTCGCGGAAGTCCAATAGTTCGCGAATCATTTCTCGCCAGGGGTCGCCGCCTTGAGCGGACGTCCACACCTGCACGGCAGGCTCGGCCGTCTCTCCCCTCCGGGCGTCGCCAAAGCACGGCTCCTCGGCGGCCGGCACATCGCCGGCCGGGATATCGCCTTGCGCCATTCGATGCTCGATCGTCGTCACGGGGCCTCTTTCCGGCATGGATACGGCTTCTTTACCCGCCCTGCGTTGCGGGGCGGCTCCGGCAGGGGCGACTGGGGGCTTCGCTGCGCTGCGACCCCAGCCACCCGGCCGTTTTACACCCTGCTCCGCAACCCAAAAATCCTGCCACCCGACCCTATGACACGCCGCCGCTTGACCCTTCCGCACCTGCCACCTAACCCGTCTATACCTGCCACCTAACCCGTCTATACCTGCTACTCACCCTTTCTATCCCTGTCACGCAACCCTTCTATACCTACTACTCAACCCTTCTACACCTGTCACCTAACGCTTCTACACGCTGCCATCCAACCCTTGCACACCGTGCTAACCAACACTATTACACGCTGCCGACCAACGCTTCCGCACACTTCTACACACCGGCGCCGAACGCCTTTGCTGATCGCACTTGATCTCAGGGGGAGGCCTCATATCGCGGGCGCGAGCATTTTGCTTTCCTCGTCGGGTACCTCTTGCTCCCCCGCCGACTGTTCCTCGGCGGAGGCCGAGTTCACCCGCAGCAGCACCGCGCCTAGCAAGACCGTGTAATACGGCAGCTCCAACCAGACCACGCTGATGAAACTGACGGAGACGGCGAAGCCGACCAAGGCCGCGATGACGCCTCGGGCCATGGCCCGATCCCACTCTCCCGCCGGAGAATCCCGCCGCAACAGC
>JAAZNR010000731.1 GCA_012798155.1 Thermogutta sp.
CCGAGGAAGGGCCGGTTGCCGAGGGGACCGCCGCGCCGAAACGGCCCGGTTTGTTGCGGCGGCTGGGTTTGCGAAAGGACGAAAGGGAATGAGCGGGCGTTCCCGCCGCCCCGCCGCGGCCCCGAGGCGACGCACTCGTGAACCCGGCGTTTTCCGGTTATCTTGGGAGGAGCGGACCGGCTTGGGCCGCGCTCGTCCCGTGCGCCCGCACTGCCGGACAAGCCGGCAGTGGCACCCGTATGCGATCCCGCACTGCCGGTCGAAGCCGGCACTGGCACCCGTACGCGACCCCGCACTGCCGGTCGAAGCCGGCACTGGCACCCGTACGCGACCCCGCACTGCCGGACAAGTCGGCGGGGCGCGTCATCGCGGCCGCCTTGTCCCGCTAACCCATATTCGAACCCTTGCAGTGCTAACCCATAATTCGAACCCTTTACCCGCTAACCCTTATTCGACTTCTCGCCCCGCTAACCCATATTCGAACCTTTGCCCCGCTAACCGTTATTCGGACCCTTACCCGCTAACCCTTATTCGAACGCTTATTCCCATCGTCTCCCATTACCCCTTGCCATCGCGATGTTGAAGGCCCTGGAGATCGCCGGTTTCAAGAGCTTCGCGGAGCGGACTCGCTTCGAGTTCCGGCCGGGCATCACCGCGATCGTCGGCCCCAACGGGTCGGGAAAGTCCAACGTCGTGGACGCCGTGAAGTGGGTCTTGGGGGAGCAGAGCGTCAAGAGTCTCCGCGGGCGGGAAATGGCGGACGTGATCTTCAACGGCTCGGCGGGGAGACGCCCCCTCAATTCGGCCGAAATCACGCTCACGCTCGACAACTCCAAGGGCCTCTTGCCCCTCGATACGCCGGAGGTCCACATCACGCGGAGGGTTTACCGGGGCGGCGAGTCGGAGTATCTCATCAACCGCCGCCCATGCCGGCTGCGCGACATTCGCGACATTCTGGCGGGGACGGGCCTGGCCACCCAGGCCTATTCCGTCATCGAGCAGGGCAAGATCGATCAATTGCTCCAGGCCTCGCCCATCGAACGCCGGGCGGTCTTCGAAGAGGCCGCCGGGATCAGCCGCTTCAAGGCCAAGAAGCTGGAGACCCTCCGCCGGCTCGACCGGCTGGACCAGAACCTCCTCCGCCTGGCCGACATCGTGGAAGAGGTCCAGAACCGGCTCCGCGTCGTCCGTTCCCAGGCCGGCAAGGCCGAACGCTATCGCCGGCACACGGAACGCCTGCGGGAATTGCGGACGCACGCCGCCCGCTGGGATTGGAGCGAACTCAACCGGCGGCTGGGGGCGCTGACGGAGAGCAGCCGGGCCGCCGCCGAGCGGCGCGAACGGGCGTCGTGCGAACAGGCCGCCTGGGAGGAGGAACTCGGCCGCCTGGAGGCCGAGGGGGCGACGCTCGACGCGCAGGCCCGGGAATGGCAGGCCGCCGCCGCCGATTATCGTGAACGAATCGCCGCCGCCGAAGCCGCCATCGCCCACCAGATCGGCCGGCTCCGCGATACGGAGCGGGAAATCGGCCGCATGGGCCGGGCCTTCCTGGAACTCAACCGCCGCGTCCAGGAATCGGCCGGCGCCCACGAATCGCTGGCCCGAACGGCCGCCGAGGTCGAACAGCGGCAGCGCGAACTCGCTCGCGCCTTGGCCGAAAGGGAACGCGATCTCTCCGAGGCCCTGGAGACCCTGGACCGCGCCCGCTTGCTGCATGACAAGCGACAGAGCACGCAGTGGGAGGAATTGCAGTCGTCCTTGAACGCGGCCAACGGGGCGGCCCGCCTGGAGGCTCGGCTGGAGACCGCCCGGGCCGAAAAGGATCGCGTCGAAAAGGAGTCGGCCGCCTTGCAGCAGCGGCGGCGGGGCTTGAGCGAAGAGATCGCCGCCTGGGAGGGCCGGCTGGCGGTGGCGCAGCACGCCGAGCAGGCCGTGAGCGCGACGCTGGAGTCGCGGCGGGCGGCGCTCGCCCGGACCCGCGCCGACTTGCAGGCCCTCGAAAGGCGGCGGCGCGAGTGGGAGCAACATCAGGCCGCGCGGAGCGAACGCCGCTCGGTCTTGCAACAACTGGAAAGCCGCCGCGAGGGGATCGAGCCGGGCGTCCAGGACTTCTTGCAGCGGCTGCAAGAGGGATCGCCCGAGGATCGCGGCCGCGTGCGGGGTTTGGTGGCGGACCTGTTCCGGGCCGAACTCCAGGCCGCGCTGCTGGTGGATGCCGCGCTGGGCGAGGCCGCGCAGTACGTCGTCCTGACGGACAGCGCCCCGCTGTTCGAGCGTTGGCTCAGCGGCGATGCCGCGCCGACGGGCAGGGTGGCCTTCCTGCGGCTGGACGTGTCGGCGTGCCGGCTGCACACCGCCGAGGAGGAGACGCGCGCCGCCCAAGAGGAAACGCTGTTCGCCGATCTGCCGGGCGTGCTGGGGCGGGCCGCGGATTTCGTGGAAACCGACCCCGACTGCGAGCCTCTCAAACGGCGGCTGCTGGGAAACGTGTGGTTCGTCGATACCCTGGCCACCGCCCTCCGCCTCTGCGATCCCGCCGGCTCGGCGCGGTTCGTCACCTTGGCCGGCGAGGTCGTGGAGGCGGATATCGTCATCGCCGGACCCAAGACCGCCGGCGGAGGCCTGGTCAGCCGCAAGAGCGAACTCCGCGCCCTGGACGAGGAATTGGGCCGCTTGGCCGAGGCCTTGGCCGGGGTCGCGAGCGAAGAAGCGGCCCTCCGCGAGCAGGTCGCCCAAGAGGAGGCGGCCCTGGCGGAAGCCGAGAGCGAAAGCGAACGGCTCCGCGGCGAACTGGCGGAATGCCGGCATCGCTTGGCCGCCCTCCGCTCGCGTTGGGAGGAGGCCGAACCGCAGCTCCGCGACCTGGAGGCCCAACTCGATCAAGCCACGCGCGAGATCACCGAGACCGCCGGCCTCCTGGAACAAGCCCTGCGTGAAAAGACGGAGGCCGAACGCCGCGCGCGGGCGGCCGAGGAACTCTTGGCCCAGGCCGCGCAAGAGCTGTCCGCCGCGGAGTCGGCCGTCCGCGATCGCACGAGAATCGTCACGGACCTGAAGGTCGAACTGGCCAAGTGCGAAGAGCGCTTGCGGAACCTGCAATCCGAGCGGCTGCGCCAGGAGGAGGCCGGCCGCGAACGATTGCGCGAAAGGGACGAGTTGCGGGAACGCCTGGGCGAGGCCGCGCGCCAATGCCGGCTTGCCGAGCGATCCATCCTGGCGGCGGAAGCCGAGTCGGCGATCGCCTTCTCGCAAAAGGAGGCCGTCCTCCGAGATTTGTGGGAAGTCTCCCGGCGGCGCACGGAGCTGGAGGAGAACCGCGCGCAAGCCGCGCGGCGACTGCAAGCCGCCGGCAAGGAAATCCACGCCGCCGAGGCCGAGCTGCATCGGCTGGAGCTGGAGAGCAGCGGCGTGATTCACGAAAAGACGGCCTTGGCCTCGCGATTGCGGGAAGACTACGGGATCACGCCGTCGGAACTGGATCGCCCCTCCGCCCTGGAGGACGATCGCGGCCGGGAGGAAATCCAGGCCGAAATGGACGACTTGCGGCGCAAGATTCACCAACTGGGGAACGTCAACCTGGAGGCCCTGGAAGAGCTTTCCCAGTTGGAGGGGCGGTACCAGACGCTCTCCGAGCAGTACCAGGACCTGACCTCGGCCAAGGCCTCCTTGCAGCGGATCATCGACCGCATCAATACCGACAGCCGCCGCTTGTTCCTGGCCACCCTGGAGTCGGTGCGGGAACACTTCGGGGTGCTCTTCCGCGAGCTGTTCGGCGGAGGGCAGGCCAGCATCGAATTGGAAGAGGGCGCGGACGTTCTGGAGAGCGGGATCGAAATCGTGGCGCGGCCGCCCGGCAAGGAACCCCGCAGTATTTCCCTGCTCAGCGGGGGCGAGAAGACGCTCACCTGCACGGCCTTGCTGTTGGCCATGTTCCGCAGCCGGCCCAGCATGTTCTGCGTGCTGGATGAAGTGGACGCGGCCCTGGACGAGGCCAACATCGATCGCTTCGCCAAGGTCTTGCGCGACTTCTTGTCCGTCACGCAGTTTCTCATCATCACGCACTCGAAGAAGACGATGACCTGCGCGGATGCCATCTACGGGATCACGATGGAGGAGTCGGGCGTGTCCAAACGGGTCTCGGTACGATTCGAGGACGTCAGCGAGGACGGGGAATTGATTCCTCGCGGCGAGGGCGAGGCCGCATCCCCGCCGCAGACCGAACAGGCCGCCTGACCGATTTCTTCGCTCCATCCCGCCCCAGCGCCGCCTCTTGTGCGGGGCAAATAGTCTTCGCCGCCCGCATGTCCGCGATGACCGCGCCTTTCGTTACAACGCCCACATTCCGCAAGGGCGGGGAAAGATTCTAAAGTGCGGGCGGATAAAAAATCGAAACTATCAATCGGAGCGTTTGTTCTCTGCCACGCGAAGGCACTGGAAGCTTGGCATGGAACGGTTGTCAGGGGGGAAAATCGCAAGGAAACCCGCCGGTCTCGTCCCGGTTACAGGGAAGAGACCAAGCGTTCTTCTCGCATTTTCTCTCCCGGATATGTCGGACCATCCGGTCCCGCTTGCGGCAGTCGGTGTAGTAATTGGCTGGGTCGAACGGAAACTTCCCCATTTTACGAATTTTCACTGACTTCCGGGGAATCGGGTAGCCGATGTCAATGATGAGGCGCGGGTCAGAAGGAGCTGCACCACGGCCGACGTAGTAAGCGGTCACCTCGCACGCCCCGACCCAGGGGTCTTCCCAAACAGGACGGATGTCGCGCCGCACGACGGAGCGAGCGGCAAGGGACGGGAAGGCCGCGGGGCGCGGAGGAGCGGTCGGTAGAGGCCGACCGGTGAATCCATTGGATCTAGTGACAGTTTGGAGAGCCTGCAATGAAGGTCTTCACTACAGGTCAGGTTGCCAAGATCTGTAAAGTTGCCCCGCGCACCGTCAGCAAATGGTTCGACTCGGGTCGCCTGAAAGGGTATCGCATTCCCGGTTCCCAGGATCGTCGCATCCCGCGCGAGTACCTGATCAAGTTCCTGCGGGAACACGGAATGCCCCTGGGGGAACTGGAGGACGAGACGACCGCCAAGGTCTTGATCGTCGCCCAGGACCAGTTGCTGATCGAGAATCTGAAGCGCGAGCTGCCGCCGGAACGGGCGTTCAAGGTGGCGGTCGCCTCCAGCGGCTTCGACGCCGGCATCCAGGCCGAGAGCTTTCGCCCGGATTGCATCGTCGTCGATTTCTCGATCGGCAAGACGGAGGGTTTGCAGATCTGCCAGCACGTCCGCCGCAACGGCGAATTCAACGACGTGGTGCTGATCGCCCTCCTTCCCGACGACGGAAGCTCGATGAGCTTCGACCGCTCGGCGATCAACGAGACGTTCAAGAAGCCGTTCGACGCCGGCCTTTTGGCGGAACGGATTCGCAGCCTGGTCGGTGCCCGCAAAGAATTGGTTTGATCCCGGCCGGCTGGGGACATCGTCGATCAAGTAATGGCACCCCAGACGGCTTTCCGCTTGATTGGCGTCCATTCGTGGCCGTCAAACGAGCCTCGCCGGTTCCCGCCAAGCCGTTGCGGCCGGACCCCCGTAACGGATAATCTCCCGCGGCATCGCGCCGCGGGTTTCGTTTTCTTGCCGCCCCACGTTCTTGCCGCCCCGCGAAGGGCCGAGTGCGATGCAATCTCCAAGCCGCCGCCGTGATCTCGGTCTTCGCCCTCGAACCGGAAAGGTTTGATACTCAAGCCGCCGCGATTCCGCCCTCCGCCGCCTTCACGGCCATCTTGGGTACGGTGACGTTCTCCGGCCTCATCGCCGGCCTGTTCCCGGTCGGGTTCAGCGACTGGTTAGCCCCTGATTCCCGACGGCAAACGGTTTGCGCGGGCCGGCCTTCGATTTCGCTACCAGGACCTGGAACTTCGGATTGGACGCCAATAGTTCATCCATCAGGCTGTCGTCCTCCTGCGGGTCCAACGACTGGATTGCCAGGAGCCGTTGATCGGGCATCTCGACCACGACGGTCTCGCCCGACTCAGCACACTCATTGAGAGTCTTCCTGAGGTCCGTTTCCAGGCGGTCCAACGGGATGGTCTTGATGGCCATGGAATTCCTCGCCTTCCACAATGAGTTTGCTACCGACTTTCCGCGCGACGACCAGGATCACAACCTCGTCGGTCTCCACATTATACGGGTACGCAGGTCTCCTGTACGCAACTCGAACTCAGCCGGAGGATTCGGCCTGAGACGCTTGATCGCTTTCGTGGGTGTCGTCGGCTGATGCTCAAGCCGGGACAGGATTGCTGCTTCCAGGATTCGTTTGCTCACGCGCCGGCAATGCCTGTCCGCGTCCTCCGTGATGGTAATCCTGAACGCCATGTCAGCTCAACCCTTCTCATGCTTTCCGTGCTGTTGCATGAATTGGTCGAACTCGACCCAACCGAGTTTGTAGCCGTATTTGGCATTTTGGGGAACCCAGACGACTGTTCCCTTGGATACTTTCAGGCGGCCGACCATCTCGCGGTTCCGTTTGACCTTGAACTCGAGGTCGGCCTTTCCCAGCGATCGCTCCGGAATCGTAAATGGTCACGTTGTGTCGAGCCATACGTCGTCCTCCGGCATTGGGGCTAACTTACCCTGTATCACGACATCCACGATGCCCAATGTAGCCGACGACCCTCGACGCGGCAAACGGCCGGCCGGCCGGCGTCGGAGCGGAGCGGAGCCCCCAGTCGGCCCGTTTGGCGCCAGGGTGGCTGGGGTCGAAGCGGAGCGCAGCCCCAGGCAGCCAGTTTTGGCGCTGCAGCCACCGCCGGCTTACGCCGGCGGCTCGTGTTTCGGCGCGATAACACCACCAGGTTACGCCGGCGGCTCGTGTGTACGTCTAGCACAACGCCCGAGCGGGAGCCGCTAGCGTGAGCTAGCGGTGGGGTGGCTGGGGACGGAGCGAAGCGCAGCCCCCAGTCGGCCCGCTTCGCGTCGCTTCCACCGCCGGCTTACGCCGGCGGCTCCAAAATGCGTGATACCATGACATACCCGGCAGGTTATAATACGCGCCGGAGACCGCTACCGGACGAGCACCTGCCGTCTCGCCCGCCGCCTCGCCTCCGCCGGAACGCTTCACGTCCCCTCGGCCCGCTTGCTCGAACGCTTGGCGGGGGCCTTCTTGGCGGGCTTCTTGACGCTCGTCTTTTTGGCGGTCTTGCGGGTGGA
>JAAZNR010000732.1 GCA_012798155.1 Thermogutta sp.
CCGACCCCGGCCACCCAGCGCATTGGAAGGTCACGCTCCGTCGCGACCGGCGTCGGGGGGCTGCGCTCCGCTCCGACCCCAGCCACCCACTCGTCCCTGCATCGCTATGACGCCGGCCGCCCGGTCATCCCTAAATCGCTATGACCCCGGCCACCCAGCGAGTTGGAAGGTCACGCTCCGTCGCGACGGGCGTCCGGGGGCTGCGCTCCGCTCCGACCCCAGCCACCCAGTCATCCCTAAATCGCTATGACCCCGGCCACCCGGTCATCCCTAAATCGCTATGACGCCGGCCACCCAGTCGTCCCTACATTGCTACGACCCCGGCCGCCCCGATGTTTGCCTCCGCCGCCCGGCCGATCAACGCCCCCACTCGGCCAGGGCGACGGCGATGAGATCGACCTCGGCGGGAGTCAGTCCGAGCACGGCCCCGCCCGCGTAATCCGCGGCTTGCGACGGCGACCCGTCCTGGGGGTACGCCTGGGCCGCCTCTCGGTGCCGGGGATCCTCCGCGCGGTAGCGGGGCAGGAGCCAGGTGCGGATCATGCCGGGCGAGCCAAAACCCTTGCCGCCGCGGCACATTTGCGTCGCGCCCAGGAGCCGCCCTGCCGGTCCGTTCAAAAGTACGGCCAGATACCGCGCCTCGTCCGGCGAATCGGCCGGGATGAACGCGCAGCTCTCTTGCGGGATGACCGGCCGCGGTCCCAGGATCGGGTCGTCGATCGGTCCCACCGCCGCCGCCCGGATGCGCCGGTCCATCCGCCGCCACACCGCCTTGTGCGGGGCGAGGGTGTATCGGCCGACGTTGTACAGCGAATACCACGGCCCGCGGCTTTGCAGTTTGCGGTACGCCGCGCGGCGGCGGAGCAACGCTTCGAATCGCCGCAGGTACTCGTAACTGAGGGGATAGTCGGCGGCCAGCACCTCCTCGGCCAGACCCGTCCGCCGCAGCGGGTCCTGCACCATCAAGAGATGGAGGCTGGGGGTCGCCGCATACTCGCGGACGTCCTGCCAGCGGAGCAAGGGGAAGAGCAACTCGGTCTCCAAACGGGCACGGCACCGCGGAACGCGCAGGCGCCCGCGCTCCGGCAGGTTTTCGGCCCACACCGTCGGCCCGTCTCGTTCCAATAAGCGGAGCCAATAGACGCCGTTGGCCCCGCCGGTATTGGCCCCCAAATAGGCCGTGTAGTCGCACGGCCCGGTCAAACGCCGGGCGATCTCCGCGATCTCCGGCGGCAGGATCGCGCCCGCCGGCGGCCGCTCCGCGACTTCCGGCAAAGCCATGATCCCCGACTCGATGCGAAAGCCGTCGGGCGGATCCGATCCCCGCACGCGCCGCGCAGCGGCAGCGTCTCCCTCGCCGCCGCGTACCGGCAGCCAACGGCGATAGCGCAGCCCGGGTTGGACGCGATCTCCGCCGCCTCCCTTCGTGACGCAGTCGCCTCCCTTCGCGATGTAGAGGACCGCGGTCCGCCGACCGGTCCCGGGGAACACGCCCGCCGCGGACAGGTCGTCCAGCCCGGTTGCCCGCAGACGCCCCGGCTCGGCCGATGCCCAGCGGCGGAAACCTCGGCCGGTCGTGGGATTTCCCCACAGGCTGAGCGGTACCACCATGGCCAGGCGACCGTTTTCGGCGGTCAGCCGTTCCGCGCAGAAGCGGACCGCGACGCCGGCCAGGTCGCGTTTGGCCCCGCCGTGCCGGAACTCGCGGGCGGTCAATTCCAGCTCGCCCAACTCTCGCAGGATCGGCAGCAAGCGCCGCCGTTCCGTGTCTTCCAGGCGGTCCCACATCAGCCAGGGCGGATTGCCGACCACGAAATCGAAGCCGCCGGGCGGGACGAAGTCGCCGGACAAACCAGGGACCGCCCCAGGGACCGCCGTGCCCCGGCAGTCTTGGGGCGCCGCCAGGTCCCACAGGTCGGCCCGATGGATGGGCGGCCGCCAGGAGGCGTCGATCCACGGGCGATCGCTCCCCGCTCGGCCGATCGCTTCCGCCGTCCGGGCTTCGATCAGGGCCGAGACGTAATTCGCGCGGGCCGTCAGCACGGCGAGCGGCCGGCAGTCGATGCCGCGAAGGGAACGGTCTCGCAGCACCCGGCGGACGGCTTGCAGCCCGTCCCCGCACGAATCCGCTGCGATCAGCCGCAGGGCCGCCAGCAGGAACGCCCCCGACCCGCAGGAGGGGTCCAAAAGCGTCATCCCGGACCGGTCGGGGTAGCCCGCCTCCCGCAACACATGCTCCGCCAACCACGGCGGCGTGTAGAACTCGCCCCGCGCCAGCCGCAACATCTTGGGGAAACAGGCCTCGTAGGCGGGACGCCACCAGTCGCAGAAGGTCGGGCGGCTCGAGGCCCGGACGTGCCGCGCACAAACGCCGCGCAGACGTTCCAGGCAGAGCCGGGCGGCCGCCGCCAAACCCTCGTCCCAGACCTCGCGATATCCCGAAAACCACCGCTCGGGGTCGAGGATCGCGAAGAGCGGGGCGTCCAATCCCGCGGCCTCCGCGCAGGGGTCGTTTCCGTCGCCGGATTCCCACGCGGCAAGCGACGATGGATCGACCAGGCGGTCCCACGCGCCGCCCGGCAACCGTCGGCCGATGCCCTCCAAACGGTAGGCCGCCAGGCACCAGGCGGTCCACTTGACCCCCAGCGCGAAGGCCGTTTCGCAGGCCGCCAGGAAGGCTGGGCAGCGGTCGTCGGCGAGGGTGATACCCCAGCGGCCGGCCCGGCGGCGGACGCACGCCGCCTCGGCGGGTCGCAGCGTTTGCCCGCTGCCGGCCGCGAATCCGGCCTCGGCGTCCGGCCGGCGTTCCATGCCCGCCCACATCGCCCGCAGCAGACCCGCGAATTCGCCCCGCCGGGCGAACATGCGGGAGATGTCCTCCGGCCCGCTCCCCGCGGACGAGCCGGCGCCGAACTGAGCCTCAGCGTTCATCCCTGCCTGCCCGGTCATGGAACCCCCATGCCGCGAGCCACAGGCGGCGACGGCG
>JAAZNR010000733.1 GCA_012798155.1 Thermogutta sp.
CCGGCGGTCAGCCGCACGAAAGCACGCGGCTGTTCCATGCCCGTGCGGCGTTTCCGAAACGGTCGCGGGACGACGGCCTTGCGTTCCGGCCGGTCGATGTCATATGGCAGCAGGGTCCGCACGGCGAACCGCATTGCATTGCGACGATCCTCCACTTGGAACGGCGAGCCGTCGAGAGGAACCGCCCCGGCGGCGACGAAGCGTGGGGCCTTCCAGTAGCGGAAGTACAGCTTTCCATCGGCAGACTGTAGCAGATCCACCCTGCCTTGCGTTCCCCCCGCCAAGGCCTGAGGATGGATGTCGGCCAGCCGATTGAAGTCTTGACTGACGGCCGCGGTGTCGACCCAATAGGAGCCGAATACACCGAGTCTTCCCGCTTGCCGGTTGAATTCCGGACGGTCGGCGAAGAGCAGCATTTCCTCCGCATTGCCCGCGCCGTCTTCGACCATCAACTCCATAGCCAATAGGCGATCCTCGCGCTCCGCCAACGTGACGGTCAAACCGGTGTTTCCCAGCGATATCTTGGAGCCCTGTTTCCAACCCTCGGTGGGAACGACGTAGCGTACCCCGCGGCAAAAGAGGACCAATTGATCCTGAAACGGCTCATCGGCCTGGGGGCGGGACTCCAGAAACGCGCGAACTTCATCCGAGGACTTGGTCGCGGCCAGGGCAAAGGTTACGTTCGTACCGTCCGCCAGGGTCGCGCGGGAACCGACCGGAACGACGGACTGCCCCCCGGGCTGTCTGCCGGGAGTGATCTCAAGCTCGACCGGTTCCCAAGCCCGTGCCGCTCCCCCGTCCGGACTGCGATCGGTTTCCGCGTAAATGCACAGGTAACCGCCGGACACCTCCAGCGAATCGCTGTAATAGTCGAGGACTTCCAGACGAACGCCTCCCTGATCATAGAGCACGCCCTTGTCCACGGAGCGAAGACCCCAGGGAAACCAGGGGAGACGCCCCGGATCGGCGGAGAAGATGTGCCGCAAGCTGAAGGCGTGATAGTCGCGCCAATTGAAAGGGCCGCATTGGAATGGGATGCGGACGACCCGCCCTACGCGATCCGCGGACGCTTGCGTCGTCGAGGCCGAATCGGGCAACGTAAGTTCGAAGTGCAACGTGTCCTCGAAAGCCAAACCGCCGAGGAGGTCCGCGCGCGGCCGATCGGTCTCATAAATCCGCATTTGCGCGTCGATGCCGTGCAGCGCTGATAGCATCGAACCGGTCAGCAGCACCAGGATCCCCGCGTGGGTGATTACAAAGCCCGTTTGATGCCGTTTCCAGGGAAACCGGACGGCCGCCGCGAAAAAGACGTTCAGGCCAAGAAGGGCACCCAAGCCCGCGAACCACCCCGTACGGTACACGCCGAACCGCGAGGCGGCGGACCCGTAGGCCTGCTCGATGAACGTCGCCCAGGCCAGAACGACGATCAAGGCGGTTAACGTGACCACGGCCAACCGCAAGGATGCGAGAAACCGAATGACGGCGGAAAGCAAGCGGAGGGGGAGCGACTTCGGGGATACAACGCGGGGATCGTGCATTCGAAGGTCCGTACGTCGCGGGAGGTGCCGCGAAGGGCAAGCCGCCGGGGCCGATCGATCGACAGGTTCCGTGGAGTCCCCTGGGCGCTTAGCCGACCGGTCTAGCCACGCCTTGCATGATCCGTCGCGATAAGCCGCCCAACGGGGGACAACTTTTTGGCAATTATACGGCACGCCCAATAGAAAGGCACCCGTCCGGCGGCGGCCGATCCGATCATGAATCCCAAATCCGTTTCTCGGCCGCGGTCATCAATCGCCCCGGGGAGTGCGAGAACGCCCCCCACGCGGGAGCCGTGCGACCGGATCGCACCCAGCGTGGAGCGGCGGGTTCCTGATCGCTCGCGGCTAGGCTTGCGCGGCGGCTCGCCCCCAGACTCGGTGCTGCGGCGATCGTGGATCGCTCCGAACTATCGGATTGCTCCGACTTTCCGAGCTATCGGATTGCTCCGAGCTACTGGATTGAGCTACTGGATTGCTCCAACTATTTCGGCAAAAAGCTGAGGACGGCATCCATGATGGAGCTGTTGAAAGAGTACGGGCCGTTCCAACTCCACATGTTCCGGACTAGGTCGAAGGTCATCATCCCGCACAGGAGCAGCAGGACGGCGGTCACGATGATGAGGACATTCCACAAGGTGCCCCAGGGTGCCTCGACGGCCATCATCGCGGGGGCCGGGGCGGGGGCGTAGCCGGGTACCGGAGCGGCCGGCCCGGCCCCGACACCCGGCGCGGGAACGCCGAACGGGCCGCTGGGAATACCCGTCGCGGGGGTCACGGATGGGGCCAAGGGGGCCTCGCCCAAAAGCCCCGCCATCCCCGGAGAAGATCCCGTCCCCGGCTCGGTATCCAGCGCGATGACTTGGGAACCGCTCTCCGTTTCCTCCCCTTCCTCGACCTCCTCGAAGGGGGTGAGCATAAAGTCTTCGTCGGTCTTGAGCTGGGTGGGAGCCTCCGTGTCCGCAGCTTCATCCAGCATCAACATGTCGTCTTCGCTCAGCTCCAACGACTCATCCCCCGTGGCCAATTCGAGAGGGTCTTCCAGCGAGATGCCGCTGTCGTTGGCATCGGCGAGAGAGATGCCGCTGTCGCCGCCCAACGTGATATCGCTTCCGCTCCCGCTGCCGCCGATAACGATCTCATCGTCATCCAAGCCGCCGTCCAAATTCACGGCCGAGTCGCCGGATGGACCGGCCGCGGCCGCAGGTCCGGACGGAGCCGCTTCCTCTTCCAGCGGCAGCAATTCCTCGTCCAAGCCCGCCCCCGCCGAAATCACGCTCGATCCGCCGCTCGGCGCCGCCTCCGACGCCGATTCGGAGCTTAAC
>JAAZNR010000734.1 GCA_012798155.1 Thermogutta sp.
AGGAGGGTCCTCCTTAGTACGAGAGGATTTGGAGGGACGCACCTCTGGTGTACCAGTTGTCGCGCTAGCGGCACGGCTGGATAGCTATGTGCGGAAAGGATAAACGCTGAAAGCATATAAGCGTGAAGCCCTCTCCAAGATTAGGTCTCGTAAGGCTTTGCCGAAAGCCCCCTGGAAGACTACCAGGTTGATAGGCCGGATGTGTAAGCGCCGCAAGGCGTTAAGCTAACCGGTTACTAACGGGCGAAAGCTTGGCCGCATGTATCCAACGCTTCGGCCGCTCGGCCGGATCCCACACAGACCACACCATGTTTATATTACGCCTGCCGCCGCCCTAAACGGCGGCGGTAGGAATTCCCGGTGACTATATCCGGAAGGAAACACCCGTTCCCATTCCGAACACGGCCGTTAAGCTTCCGGAGCCGATGGTAGTACCAAAAGTGCGAGAGTAGGTGTTGCCGGG
This sequence comes from Thermogutta sp., assembly GCA_012798155.1. Taxonomy (GTDB): domain Bacteria; phylum Planctomycetota; class Planctomycetia; order Pirellulales; family Thermoguttaceae; genus Thermogutta. The sequence continues at coordinate 464 of JAAZNR010000734.1, forward strand.
TTCAATTCATCGCCCCTTTGCCGGTTACGGCAGAGGGGCTTTTTTTGCGCCGGCGTCGGCTCATGCCGGCAAGCCATGTTTGCCGCGGTCGGCGGCGGAAGGACCTCGAAAATTGGCAGCGGTCCTCGAAAATTGGGAAAGGACCTCGAAAATTGGCAGCGGACCCCGAAAATTGGCAACGGACCTCGAAAACTGGGAGCGGACCGCTCGGGGTTGGAAATCGGAGTATCGCGCGTCGATGCGTCGGCGGCATCGCGCGGGATGCAATATAGGCTGGAAGTTCCCAAGCCCCCGATTGCAAATCCATCCCGCTCCGGGTAGACTAAGGGTTCGGTTGTTTACCTTCCCGTCGGCCTTTTGCAAGGGGGATCGAGATGTTGCGAGGAATCCTGATGGTGTTGACGGTGGCGGCCGTTTCGATGACTTTGGCGCTGGGTTGCGCCCCGCCGGCGAGCGATGCCCCGGGCCAGGCCCCGGCGAGCACCACCGGCAACTGAGCGGCGGCTGTCAGGCTCCTCCCGGATTTGCAGGGTAAGCATCGTTCGTTCACCTCGACGCGCGTTGCGGGAGGGGCACGTTCGGTGATTTTGGGGGTCTCGGCAAAGGCATCCGGACGCTCGGATTTTCCGCTAAAGCGGCTTTCGTGAGTGTTCGGCTTGATCAGCTCACCGCGTCCACGATGAAGGGGCGCGGTTTTTTCGTGTACCCGCGGCCGGCTCGCATATTTCCTGCCCAGCTCGAGTGTTGACGGACGACGCGGAAGCATTCAGAATACCTTCAGAATACCTTCTGTTCCGACGCCGATCGGGGTATCGCGCCAACCAAGGGAACGCTTGCGGATCGGTTGGTATCGATCGGCTGGTATCGACGGTATCCAGGCCTAAATCTTTGGGGAGACGCACCATGGCGAGGAAGTTGCGGCGTGGGTTGCTTTTGGTAGTTTTCGCGGCAATCGGTTTCGGATTGGGCATGATCTGGAATCAGGTGGTGCTCGACCGCAAGGCCGTTGGGGCGCCGTCCGAGATGAAGGTCGTGCTCCACAGTCAGGCGACTTCGGATAAGGCCGCGGGCAAGGTTACCCGGATCGGGCAGGTCATCGGCTTGCGTCCCGACAAGAAGGATTACTACATCGAACTGCACGCCAACACCTGGCCGACCGTCCTCAAGCGGATTCGCGAATCCAACATTCGCAACTATTCGATTTACCTGGCCGAGTTGGAAGGCAAGCTGTATCTCTTCAGCTACTTCGAATACGTCGGGGACGATTTCGAAGGTGATATGGCCAAGATGGCGGCCGATCCCGAGACGCAACGCTGGTGGAAGGAGACGGACCCCTGCCAGATTCGGTTGCCCGGCACGCCTGAAGGCCAATGGTGGATGCCGATTCCGGAAGTCTTTCATACCGACTGATCGTCGGCAATTCGTCGGCGCCGTTTGCGATGCAACCCGAGCGACTACCGGTCGTGGCGGCATCGGAGGCGGGATGCCGCATCTTGTGCTTGCGTTGACACAACACAAACGGCTCGACTCGTTGGCGGGCCTCGGCACCGCGGCGGCAAAGCCCATGAATGTCCTTTTGACCGGAGCAAGCGGATTGCTCGGCACGGCGTTGGCGGTCGCGCTTCAAGCGCGAGGCGATGCCGTGCGATATTTGGTGCGACGCGAACCCCTATCCGGCGATCGCAAGTTTCGATGGGAACCCGAGGGCAATTGGGTGGACGGGGGCGCATTCAAAGGGGTGGAGGCCGTAATCCATTTGGCGGGGCGGAGTGTGGCGTCGGGACGCTGGAGTGCCGCTGTCAAGAACGGCATTCGGGAAAGTCGAGTCCTGGGGACGCAAACGGTTGTGGCCGCGATGCGGGATGCCGAACCCCGTCCGAAGGTGTTCTTGTCCGCGTCCGCCGTCGGTTACTACGGCAATCGAGGGGACGAGTGGGTTGACGAGTCCGCCCCGCCGGGAAAAGGGTTTCTTGGCGACGTCTGCCAAGCCTGGGAATCGGCTGCCGTTGCGGCCGAGTCGGCGGGCATTCGCGTGGCGCGAATGCGATTCGGGCATGTCCTCTCCACGGCGGGAGGGGCCTTGGGTAAGCTGTTGCCGGTTTTCCGCCTGGGATTGGGCGGCCCCTTGGCCGACGGCCGCACCTGGTGGAGTTGGATTAGCCGCCCGGATGTCGTTCGCGCGATCCTATTCCTTCTGGACCGCGATGATATGTCTGGGGCCTTCAATATGACCGCCCCTGAACCGGTTACGAATCGGGAGATGAGTCGGGCGCTAGGCAAGGTCCTCCGCCGTCCGGCTGTGTTGCCGGTTCCCCGGTTTGCGCTGCAACTGGTGTTGGGAGAGATGGCCGACGAAGTCTTGCTGAGCGGTTGCCGTGCGAAGCCGATGCGACTCGCGGCAGCCGGTTTCGCCCACGAGGATACCGAAATCTCCGCCTGTTTGCGCCGGCTGATTGCTCAAAAGCTTTGAGAAGAACGCCTGTGGCGCCATGGGCGGGAGCCTCTTGAGCGGTCGTGGAACAGCCTCGGTCACTCCCGACGGATATGGCTTGGGCGAGGCATGGTCAATAAAAAACGGCGGAAAGGGACAGGACGGGCTTGTAAGCCGGGTTCTGTTCTCGAAGCCGTGCTTCGAGCGACGGTCATTTCTCTAGGAGGACGGTTGCCCGTCCCCTCCAGCGGTCTACCCGGGGGTTCGGCCGGGATCAGCCGCGGTCCGGAGGACCGGACCCTACCCCCTGCTTGACCTTGCTCCCGGTGGGGTTTGCCGAGCCAAGTCGGTCACCCGACCTGCTGGTGAGCTCTTACCTCACCGTTTCACCCTTACCGAGGCGTACCTCGGCGGTCTGTTTTCTGTGGCACTTTCCCTAGCCTTTCGGCCGGTGGGTGTTACCCATCACCGTGATCCCGCGGGGCCCGGACTTTCCTCCCGCCAATATCGGTCGATATTGACCGGCGACCGTCCAGCCCGTTCGGCTCCCTTCCCGCTGCATTACATTATACGCGCCGTACCCGGGGTTCGTGATACTTGCCGTACCTACCGTTCATGATACCCGCCGTTCATGTTGGTTTGCCGGCACGCTCTTCGATGATTTCGAAAAACCCCCGCGAGCAGAGGGAGCGAGTCCCCAAGGAAGAGCGATCCGCGGCGTCAAGGTGTGTGATCGCCAGGCAAATCGTACCCGGACATAGGAAACTTCTTTCCCTGCCAGGTGTCGCGCTCCGCCAGTCGCCGTTCCAGCAGCCGCAAGGTCGCGTTTTTGTCCCGGCACCATTCCGGGGCGATGAGGAATTCGTCGGTGGTCTCGGCCGTCAACCGTTCCACCACGCAATGGGGGGAGAGCAGTTCCAGGCAATCGATC
>JAAZNR010000735.1 GCA_012798155.1 Thermogutta sp.
CCGCCCGGCTATACCACGTGACGGGGAATGACCGCCGTTCGCCGACGCGAATCGGGGAGAACCGAGCCGACCGAGACTTGGCCCGCAACCGCCCGTTGCGTACCATAACATGTGGCGACGGTGATATCCGCCGATCCGGCAGGCCGGGTTTTACGCCCTCGCATGAGAGGTGGAATCGGCTTGCAGTCCCACGTTAGGCGCTTGAGAAAGAAATCTCGGAGGTATCGAAAGCATGGCAGTGTCTCTGACTCCCACCGCGGCATCGGAAATCAAACGTATCTTCGAACAGCAGAATATCGAGGACGGAACCGTCCTGCGGATGGGGATCAACGGCGGCGGCTGTTCCGGCCTGCAATACACGCTCGGTTTCGATACGGAGTACGATAGCAGGCTTGACGCCCGCTATGATTGCAACGGCGTGCCTTTGGTCACGCGAAAGAAATACGCCCTGCATTTGGACGGAACCGTCATCGACTTCATGAGCGGTCCGATGGGCAACGGGTTTGTGATCGATAACCCCAACTATCCGCGCGGCGGCGGCTGCCCGGGCTGCGGCGGGCATTGACAGGGCCGCCCCCGTTTCCTCCCGCTTTCTCCGATCCGAAGACTTTCCCGAAGTCCGCCGCTGCCGGTCATCACACCTCGCCATCGGGAGCGGCGGCGTGATCCGGTGCGTCCAAAACCGGATGCGACCCGGCGGTGAACATCCGATGCCGCGCGATGCGCAGGGGCGTAATTCGTTGCTTCAAGATTTCGTTGCTTCAAGATCCGGAGCCGACGGACGCTTGCGACTCGGGAAAGATCATGGCCTCGGCGAAGGCCCAGCGGAAGTCGGGGTCCCGCGACAAATCGATGTGCCCGGTCCGTTCCGCGATACTCTCCACCTCGTCCCTCGCGTCAAGCGAAAGAAGCGCCATCCGCGCTCCCAGCAAGGAGGTATTGCCGCGGTACAGGATGCGATCTTCGGGAATGTCGCTCGGGAACAATCCGATCCGCTGGGCGTTGCGTCGGCGGATATAGTTCCCGAAACCGCCCGCCACGTAAACCGCCCGGAGATCGGGGCCCCGGACCCCCGCCTGTTTGAGCAGGATGCTGATGCCGGCCCGAATCGCCCCGGACGCCAATTGCAATTGGCGGATATCCCTCTGCGTGAGAACGATCGGCCGGTCTCGACCGCGCTGCGACTCCCAACTGATCACGAAGGCCGGTTGCCCCTCGTCCGATGTCATCCGCCCGCGGAACTGCGGAGATGCTGGGCCGTGCGAATCGGGATCGCCCGCCAATCGGCCGTCCGGCCGTAGGACGCCGGTCTCCAGCAGTATCGCTACAAGATCGATGAGTGCCGAGCCGCACAGGCCGCGCGGCACGCCGCCGCCGATCACCTGGGACTCGATGTCCCGCAAGGCGGGATTCCAGGTGACCCGCTCGATCGCGCCTCGAGCCGCCCTCATGCCGTGGAGAATCTTGGCCCCTTCAAAGGCAGGCCCCGCCGCGGTCGCCGCCGCCCAGAGCCGGCCGCCGGCAAACAAGACGATCTCGCCGTTGGTGCCGATATCG
>JAAZNR010000736.1 GCA_012798155.1 Thermogutta sp.
GGCGCCGGCCGATCAGCCTTGGGTTCCGGGCCCCGGCGGGGCGCCGGCCGTTCGACGCGGGGCTGAGCTTGCGGGGCCGGCCGTTCGATCCGCGGGTGCGGTTGCGGCTTCGGTTGCGCCGTGTCAGGCGGCAGCCGGCTCATCCCGTGTTGCTGCGGCTGCTGCGATCGAGCCGCTCTCGGCTTAGGCTCGACCGTGGGATCCGGTTTGGAGGCCTCGTGTTTTCGCGGCGGAGCGTGGCCTTGTCCGAGTTCCCTGACGGGCCTCGACACAACCGGAGACCTGGGAAGCGGCACTCTAGCCGGCGCGAAGTCCTTGGAACGCGGGACCGCTGAGGTAGCCGCCGCCGGCGTTTCGAGCCGTCGCCGCTCCTCGCGGAATCGCTGCACCTCTTGCCCATGCTGCCCCAGCTTTTGCCTCTCCAACTGGTCGACGGGCTGGAATCGCAGCGGACTGTTTGGGCTCCTTGTGAATTGGGAGAGCGGCGCCGCCACCACGAGGCCCCTCTCTCTTGCCCGGGCCTCACTCGTGCCGAGTGCTCTCTGGGCCGCCCATGTGCGGAGGGGTCGGGCATCTTCATGATCGCGGCGGTTCTGGAAGTCGGCCGCGACGCGGTGCTCCCACTGGCCGTCCTGGCGATGCCGCCAGCGCTGGTGAGCGTAAATCGGATCGTAACCGTAACGGCCGGAGTTGTACGAATGCGAGGGATAAAACCCCGCGGTTTGGTAGTTTGCCGCGTAGTAGTCGCCGAAGTAGTAGTGTCGATACTGCGGCCGCAAGAACAGATGATTGACAAACACGCCCAGGTCGATCACCGTTTTCGGCGAATAGGAGAACCCCCGCTGCGCATACACGTTGCTCTTGAAATACACCGGCGCAAACAGCATGCCGCGCCGGCCGATCGAGTAATCCCAGTAGCCGTCGACGAACACGTAGCCGCGAGGGGCCCAAACGTAGTGGGCGGGAACCCAAACCCAGTCCGGCTCCACAGTCGCCCAAAAACCCGGACGCCAGGCATAGCGGCTCTGCTGCCAGATCCAACAGCCGGGCAGCCATGTTTGGTCGGCCGAAGATGCGGCGATGTTCGGCCCGACTTCGACGCTTGCAGGCGGCTCGGGCAAGTATTCCACCTCGCTCGCCTCGACGTCGGCCCAGTACCCGGAAGTCCATTGATAGCCTTGCGAGGACCGGCTCCAATACCCGGGCACCCATTGGCGGCCGGGCGGCAGGGCACGCCAGATACCGCTGACCCAAAGGAAGTCGCTTCGCTCGTCGTCCCAGGCCCAGTAGCCGGGGATCCAGGTGACGTTGTCCCCCTCCGGCCTCTGGTCGGGCGGCAATTCCTCGATGGCGGCGGGCGGCTCCTTCGGCACCAGGATGCCCGGCTCGGGATCGAAAGTCACCGTTTCCGCGAACGCTTCGTGAACCGGCCCGCGCGTGAGCACTTGCACCCCTTCCTCGGTATCGACCGGGACCGGCTGTGCGGATGCGGCCTTGTTCGAGGCGTTCAGACTCAGGGCCAGCAATGTGCCGACCACGCACCATTTGCCGACATGTCGTACGTTCATATTAGTCCTCCTTTGTGAGATCGAACTCATTATTCATTTGTGTGAGCTAGGTGATCCGAATTCGTTTAAACGAGCACGCTGATCCGA
>JAAZNR010000737.1 GCA_012798155.1 Thermogutta sp.
ACGGGGCCTTGGTCAGCATCCCTTGGCGTTCGGCCCACCTCAACGCCGCCTTGATATGCCTCAGGTGCCGGGCGACGGTGGTTTCCTTGACGCCGGATTTTCGCAGCTCCGATTGGAACCGCGACAACGCGGCCGCGTTCACCTTGCACAGCCGGTCGGGATTCAGAATCCGCTCGACCCTACGCAAGGACGCCAGGGCGCTCTTGCGTGATGCCGGACGCAAGGCGGCCAGCTTCTCTTGCGTGTAACGCTCGATGAATTGCCCCCAAGTCACTTTCGACGGCGGGGCGTGGCGACCGGCCCGCAACTCCCGCTCCAGCTCTCCGGCCAGCCGCTCGGCCTCCCGCCAGTCGTTCGTTCCGGCGCTCTTGGCCTTCTTCTTGCCGGACACCGGATCGAAGTAAACCAACGCCAACGGCCGCTCGGGGCCGTAGCTGTTCACCTTGACGCGAATCTCGTCGGTCATGGCACCGTCTCATTGGTTCGATGGGCCGTCTCAAGAATAGGAAATGCGGGCGGGAAGCCGGAGACGGTTCGGCTTGTCGGTGCGCTTCCTATCCCGCCCCGTGAAATGACGTTACGCCGGCGATTCTACTCCGGCCTCGCGGGACGTTCAAGCATTGCGACGGCCTATTTCGCCTCGGGACCCTACCCCAAAACGAAAAACGCCCCCCCAGTCGTTTCCGACCGAGGGGGCGCAAACGGCCTCGACCGCATCATGCGGCCGGCAGCCGACGGAGGACGTGCTCAAACGCCGGTTGCTCGGATGAAGGATCGCGGGTCGCCGACGGCGGTGCCGAAATCGCAGTAGGCCCGCCAGCCCAAGCCTAACTGATCCGCCGGCAAATCCGTCTGCTCGATTGTCGGCGAGAATTGGCCGTTCAGGGCCGATGCGATCCAAGGCACGTCGTTTGGACCGGCGATCAGGTACCAAGAAGTTTTGCTGGAACCGGGGAAGGCGTCGCTCGACAATCGCGGCTCGACCAGCAGTTCCAAGTTCACGCCGGCAAACGGGTTGCCTTGCGGTTGCTGGTCGCTAAGGCCATCCCGCGCGAGCAACGTGGAGTTCAAGATTTGGCGCCCCGTGCTCTCCAACTCCGGCGGGACTAACAGAAATCGGGGCACGATGTCCAATGGGCCGTCGGCGTCGCTCATTTGCCGCAGCGTGGCAAGCGCGGCTGCCAAAGACGTAACCGAAAGCGCGGACTCCGCGCCGGTCAACAAGTTGTTGTTGGCGGTCGAGAAAAACGATCCCGGATTGCTCAAGATCAAACGAAAAACCGTATCGCTTTGCGAGCGAATAGCCGACCGCCCTAACTGTTCGGGAATCGTCGCAAGCAGGCCGGCGTCGTCGTTAATCAGGTCCTCACGCGACAATTCGACGATTTTTCCGAATGTCGAAATCTTATACGTCAGCGCTCGCTCGCCAATGACCCCGTGCTCAAGCGATCCGCCCGGTGCGAGCGGCGCGAACGTGAAGGCCCCGTCCAAACTCAACCCGACGTGCTCGCGGAAATCACTTGCCGGAAGCGCTTTGCAGAAGGACCGCCACGTGGGTCGCGACGCCTCATAGACGCTCAGCACGATTTTTTCCATCGCGCTTCCAAGCCCGAACGGCAGGCTTCGCGTGCTCCCGGCGGCCCGCAGAATCTCACCCCGACCGGTCGGCACGTAGCCTAGTTCAAGTTGGCAAGCGGCCGCCGCCAAGTCGTGGAGGGAACGAACCCGCAGGGCGCGGGCTTGCTCGGCCACGCCGGGCGTGTCCTTCAGCAAATCTTCTCGCCCCGCGAGCATGATCGCGGCCGCAGCCACAAGCTCTTGCGGACCGGCTTGCGGGGCCGCCCGGCACGCTCCGATGACCGGTCGCGACGCTCGGTGGGCCTCCAGCGCCCGGCTCTCCGCCAGGCGGCGGACGGCCGATGCGGAAAGCCCCTCCTCGACGGCCAGTCGCAGAAGCTCTCCATCACCGCCGGCAGCTTCTAATAGCTCCGCGACTTGCTGCCGCGTTAAAGTCGCGTCAACCGGAAGCTCGGCAGAGCGCGACGTAAGATCGGTCGGAACGTCAGTCATCGAAACACTCCTTTTTTTACTTGCAGCAATAGAAACAGCCGTTTGCGGATCGGCCCCGATCGGCACTAACGATACTTCTAAGAGCCGTGTTTTCCTGAAAATAGTCAGCCCGGCAGAGCCGGCCCGAAAAGTCCGGCCGTTGACCGAGACGGTTTTTCCCGATGCTACCCGCTCCTCCCCCTCCACGTGCACGCCGACGCTCGCCTCAAGCGACACCCCATCCTTAGCCAAGGCGATGACCCGTTGCCCGGCCTCGCTCGCCGGC
>JAAZNR010000738.1 GCA_012798155.1 Thermogutta sp.
CCGCGCGGTCCCGGCCGGTCAAATGATGACGTCGATTCCATTCGCGTTTCGCACTCCCACCGCAGTTCCCTGCGAGCGGGCGGGGGCTTCGACGGCTTGCGTCCGTCGCCGCGGCGGCGTCATTTCATGGTGCCGCCTTCCCTGCCCGTCCGTAGGCGGTTGAAAGGCCTGCTGCGACGAACCTTCGCCGTTCCCGCCCATCAAATCCAACTCGAACCGCTCCACGCGGATGCCGTGGTCCGCCAACCGTTGGCGCAAGACGGGAAGATGTTCGGCCAGCAGATCGCGTGCCGCGGCCGATTCCGCCTCCATCCGCGCGGACATCACGCCGTCAATGACCTTCAGTTCCACTCTGAGAGACCCCAACTCGGGCGGATGAAGCCGCAACCGGACTTGCCCGCCCCTGTCGTTGGCCGCGCGGAACGCTTGAGACACTCGCTGCACGAAGCGTGCGCGGTCCGCCGCGTCGATATTCGGTGGAGAACCTTCGCCGCCCTTCCCCGAGGCCGTTGGATTCGTTCGGGAGATGCTCGCGCCGGAATCCGTCCCCGTATTCCCCGCCCCGGCGACCACGGGAGCCGCACTCGCCGCGGTGCTCGATTCCGCGGCTGCGGCGGCCGCGTTGGTCGCAACCGCGGAGGCGACCAAAATGCCTGGATTCTCCGCCGCAATCGGTGCGGCGATTGGCACCGCCGCCGGCCTGTCGACCACCCCCGGCGGCGGCGATCCCTGCATTCCCGCCGGCGGTTGAAAGCGATGGGAGTTCTCCCGGCCTTGGGCGTCGCCCTTTTGAACCTGTCGCCGTCCGCGCCCCCGGCCTCGCTCGGGATTCAGGGTTTCATCGGTCTTGCCCCGCTCCCTTCCGGCGGCTCCGAGCGCGGACAAGAAGACCGGATTCCCCGCCCCATCCGCGGCGGCGGGAAGCCGTTCGTTGTCCGCCGGGCCTTCCGAAATAGGCCCCGTGGCGCGGTCTCCTTCGGCTAATGGGTCAATTCCCTTCTCCGGAACCTTGCCGCCATTTTCTGCTTTGGAATTCCGCCGGCTTGGCGACTCCGCTTGGTCGCCGGCGATTTGGGACAGGTCGGAGGGCCCGATCGTCGTGCCCTCGGCCGCGGCTCCGGCTTCAGCGGTCGCCGTCCCCTCCAAACCCTCCACTCCCGCCTTGCCGCCCGCCGGATCATCGCCATCCCGCCGGGCCGACGACTGTTTTGGGGCAAGCTCACTCTCGATCTGCGAGCCGGACTTGGCCGCACTGTCGGCCGATCCCCTTTTGTCGCGATCGTGCGAGTCTGGATCCGCTCCTGCCGATCCCGATTGCGCGCCCTCGTCCGGTTGCCGTTCCTCACCGACGGCGACTTGCCCTTCGGCCGTCACGGCATTGTCGTCCCATGCCTTCGATGATTCCTCCGCGCGGACGTCATCCGCCTCTTTATCGTCCTTGGCATCATCTTGGTCCTCGTCCGCCTCGGGAGGCTCAAGCTCAGGGCGGGAAGACGAGACGCCCGATTGCGCGGATCGGGACGCCGCCCATCGCGCGTCGGCCCGCGCCGCGGACGCCTTCTGCACGGAGTCCTCTACCTGCGTCTGCAAAAGCTCCGCGAAGGCGGAGTCCATGCCGAGCACCTTGCCGCCCCGCTCCGCGAACGTGATCCGCAGGCATTCCAACCCGACCTCCCCGCGATCCACCGTGACTTCCGCCATGCGTCCGCTCTCCTAACAGCAGTTACGGCGAGGTTGCGTTCGCCCCGGCGATTTCGGCCGTCACGCCGCCCTCCCGCAGCAGGCGGAGCACCTCGGCGATTTTGTCGGTCTCTTCCGGGGTCCGAAACTCGGCAATGATCTTGCCGCGTTTGGAATCATTCATTTCCCCAAGCAGCATGACCACTTCCTGCTCTTCGCCCTTGTTCAGCATATCCAAGAGGAGCAACTTGGCTTGGGCGGGCTTGACGCTCTCCAGCGTCCGCCGAACCGTCTCCCGCCCCGCCGTGACGGCTTCGTCCTCGAGGGCCTTCATTTTTTCCTGGAAAGTCTGCTCCTGTCGGGCCAGCAGCTTTTCCTTTTCCTCAAAGCGCGTTTCCTCGACCCGGAGTTGATCTTGCAGGTTTTGCAGGGCCAGGGATTTCAACTCCAAATCTCGATAGGCCAGGGCGCGACGCTGCAAGATGGCATCATAGGAAGGTTCCTCGGCAGG
>JAAZNR010000739.1 GCA_012798155.1 Thermogutta sp.
CGACCCAATTCGTCACTTGTCTTCGTCACCGAGTCGATCGCCGTGACGAGCCGGTCTTGGAGGTTGGTAAAGACTACGATCGGATCCGGGGGTACGATCCCCTGCATCACGTCGCCCTCACGGACGGGATCCGAGGGCGCGTTCGGATCCGGCGAGCGGGCGAATTCCAACATCGGGTCGCCCAAAATCGCGCGATTCAATCGGCACACCTCGTTACGCCGCAGGAGGTACCGCCGCTCAATCCGGGCCGTCACGAGAACCTCGCCCTCCGGCGTCAATTTGACTTCCGTCACGCGTCCGATCACGATCCCGCTCTTTCGTAAAGGGGTGCGTTCGGCCACGCCGGGGGCCTCCGCGAACTTGATGTAGATGGTGTATTCGGAGGGGAATGGCCAACGCCACTCCCCGAAGGTAACGACCAGAATGGCGGCGATCATGATGCTGGCCAGCACCATCACGCCGATCCGGAATTGCATGAGCCGTTCATCCATGGCCGGCTTCTCCTTGGGCATTTTGTAGGCGGCGCATTTCCATGAGCCGCTCGCCCGCCTCCCCGCGGACGAACTGAATCACGCGGATGTCGGCCGCCTCCTCGATCGCCCGCGGCGGGCCGTCGTACAGGATTTGCCCTTCCCCAACCTCCAAGCGAGACAACGGGTATAGCATCACGACGCGATCCGCCACCTTGACGGCCGTCCGCATGTCGTGCGTTACGATAATGCCGGTCACGGAGTGCGCCGCACGGGTCCTCAGCATCAGCTCGTTGATCACGTCGCTCATGATCGGATCCAAGCCGGTCGTCGGCTCATCGTAGAGCATGACCTCCGGCTCGAGTGCCAAGGCGCGGGCCAGCCCCACCCGTTTCCGCATTCCGCCCGACAACTCCCCCGGCTTTTTCGTCAGGACCGATTCCGGCAGTCCCACTTCCGCCAAACGGCGGAGCACGACCTCGGCGATCTGCTCCCGGCTCATGGCGGTATGCTGCCGCAGGGGAAAAGCAATGTTTTCCCCGATCGTCATGCTGTCGAAGAGGGCGGCCTGCTGGAAGACGAAACCGAAGCGGGTCCGCTGCCTCGCCAATTCGGCCGCCGGCAATTCCAGGAGATTCCGGCCGTCGAAGAGCACGCGTCCCCTGGTGGGCCGCTGCAAGCCCACGATCGTCTTCAACAAGACCGTCTTTCCGCAGCCGCTCTCACCGAGGATCGCGACCGTTTCCCCCCGCCTGATGTTCAGATGGATGTCGCGGAGCACCGTTTGCCGGCCGAAGCGGACGTGCAACCCTTCGATTCGCAGCAAGGGCGAATCGCCCTCGGCCGACGTCGTTGTGGCCTCCGCCGTGGACACCGCCATGCGTCAGCAAGCCCTCTCCTATCAAAACTCATGGGCGGGCAGGCCTCGCGCTCCTTAGACCAAACGGGGAGCCGTGGACCAAAGCATGCCGTAAATCCCCTCCAGAATGATCCCCAAAACCAAATCCAGCAAGAGAATCGCCACAAAGGAATGGACGAAGGCGTAGGTGGCGGCGCGGCCCACCCCCTCCGCGCCCGGCTCGCAGTGAAAGCCGTGGTGGCAGGCGATCACGGCGATGGACGCCCCGAAGAAGAGCGTTTTCGCCGTCCCGGCCCCCAAATCGAAAAGTCCCACGTACTCCGCCGAGTTTTGCAGATAATAATACGCGTCGATATTGAGGATGTGGATGCTGTAGAAATAGCCTCCCATTACGCCCATGAAGTCGGCCATCAACGTCAGCGCGGGGATCAGGAACAGGCAGGCCAGGAACCGCGGGACCACCAAATAGTGAATAGGGTCGGCTCCCATCACGGTCAGGGCGTCGATCTGCTCGGTGACTCGCATGGTCCCCAATTCCGCGGCCATGGCACTTCCCACGCGGCCGGCCAACATGGTCGCGGCCAAGACCGGCCCCAACTCGCGGACCACCGACATGTTGATCACCGCCCCCAGCCGCGTCTCCAAATTGAGCATCTTGAATTGGGCGTAACTCTGGACGGCCAATACCATCCCGATAAACATGCCGGTCATTGCGACCACGGGCAGACTCAAGACGCCGATATGATAGAAATTCCAAAGGATCGTCTCGCGCTGCGGTCGCTTGCTGAGGAGCCACCGGAACATGCGGCCGGCAAAGATCGAGAGGCTTCCCAACGCGACCAGCCATTCCATGGTCCGATCCCCGACGTCCGCCACCCATTGGGCGAGATCGTTGACCAGGGAGCCTGGCGCACCGGGCAAACCGTCTTTGCCGACCTGCGTTCCGGAACTCATGGGGCCTCGTTTCCTCGGTACGTCGCGAGCGAACCACCTGCGTTAGGTCGTGCCTCCTGCGTCACCCGCCCACACGGCACGCCCTAATTTTACTGCGCAGGATGGCCGAAACCGGTTTACCGATCTTACGCAGACTCACAAGACTGCGTATCCCAGTTTTCCCATGTTCTTATCCTGTGTAGTAAAACTAAGCGCAGCATGTGCCGAATCGGCACGTTCTACCGAGTCATACTTCGTCGTCTCCGCCGGTGCGACTTGAACCAATCGCAGGAGAATAATCGGATAACGCGAATAAGCAATCTAAACAATCTAGGATAAGATTGCCGGTGCAATCTACAAGCAGGCGTTCAGACCCTCATTCAGGGACGCCGAAGCATGGAAGAGTTCGCTCAAGCGTATTCCTGGTAGAGCGGGGTCATGATGACCTCCCAGACGTGCGCTCGGGGAGGCAATTCCGCGATCGTCGCCACAATTTGAGCGATATCCTCGCCCTGGAGCATCGCCGCGCGGCGCTCTTCGGGGACCGGCGTCGGCCGCTGTTCCAGGATCGGCGTATTGACCTCGCCGGGGCAGATGTTCGTTACCCGAATCCCGTTCTTCCTCTCCTCCAGTCCCACGGCATGGCTGAGTGCCGTCAACGCGAATTTCGAGGCGCAGTAAGCGCTTCCCGCCAGCTCCAGCACCCGTTTGCCGGAGATCGAGGAAATGTTGACGATGAGGCCGTCCCGCGCCGCTCGCATCCCGGGCAAGACCGCCCGAATGCAGTTGTACGCCCCGGTCGCGTTGACGGTCAGGACGCGGTCCCAATCCTCGGGGGCCAACTCCGCCATGCTCCGGCGGACGACATTGATCCCTGCCGCGTGAACGAGGATCGCAATCCCGCCCAATTGCCGGGTGACGGCCTCGACGACCCGTTCCACGGCGACACGGTCGGCGACGTCGCAGGGGAAAGGATGCAGGGGCCTGTCGGGAACGGCCGACGCCGCGGCGCGGAGCTTCTCCGCCGTTCTGCCGACGATGGCGACTCGGGCGCCCCGGTCGGCCAAACATCGAGCGACGGCCAAGCCGATCCCACTCCCTCCCCCCGTCACCAACACCGTCTTGTCTTGAAGAGTCATCGCCGCCGGCTCCTTCTCCGGGCTTGATTGCACCGCTTGGCGAAACACCGCAACGGCCCCCACCCGACCGCGGCCGAGGCCTCGGTCAGCGGCACCGGGCGCGGCTTCGCAAGCGGGCGACCCATCGGCCGAGGATGCCGCACCGCTTGGCGGGCACGCTCGCCAATGCGGTCAGATCGCGAATCCAGACGTTGCGAAACTCCACCAGATGCCCGTGGTTCTGTACCGAAATATAGCCGCACAGCGGCTTGTCGCGAAGCTCCTCGATCTTGCTCTGATCGACGTCTTGAACCAACTCCCCATTGAGGATCACGCGAATCCTCGGGCCGCGGGCCGTGATCTCCACCACGTTCCACTCGCCCGCCGGTTTGATCGCGTTCTTCCGCGGCGCCACGTACCGATACAGCGACATGCTGGAGTGGACGTCCGGCGCCTTGCCCGCGTCATCGAAGATTTGGACTTCGAACCCGGATATCGAGGGTCGCGTGTCGGACTTCTTGGGATCGTATTTTTCGCCGCGAATGCCGATTCCGCTATTGCAGTTGGGCGACATCCGGAACTCGAGGTGCAGCGTAAAATCGCAGAAGACGCGGTCGAAGCGGAGGAATCCGAAGCCTTTGCCCGCGCAGACGATCTTGCCGTCCTCCACGAACCAATTGGGCTTTTCCTGCTCGCCGTCCTTATAGGTCGCGGGGCCTTCGACCACCCAGCCGGAGAGGTCGGAGCCGTTGAAAATCGCCTGCCAAGCGGGCCGGCCGGGCCGAACGCAGCGCGGCCTGGCCTCGGAAAGCGTCCCCCACAGCAAAGTGCCCACACACGCCGAGAACGTTATCCCCAACCAAATCACATGCTTCACGGTGCCGATCCTTATGCTGCAAAACCCAAAAACGCAAAAAGCTTCCCCGCCGACGCTGGGGCGTTCTCACTTCACTTTAATTCGAATCGCGTCCGAAATCTCCACCCGACCTCGGACCGGCTCGCGGCAACCGCGGTCATGCGCGGGTGACGGCTTCTCCGGCAGGGACTACACAAGAGACGGCTCTCACGCCCGCGCGACGGGCGAGAACCGGCCGCTCCGCGTGATCGTCGCTTGAAGATTCTTCAACAACCGGACCTCGCGAGAGACCGTCTCGACGGCCTGCTCCGGGGTCAGACCGCCCAGCGCCTCGTTCTCGATGCAGAGGTCGTGGGAGTAGCCCGCCTTGCGGAGGATGGCAAGCACTCGGCCGAAGTCGATGTCGCCGCGGTCGATCGGACAATGGAACTCGGCATAACGGTATCCCATCGGGCGACGGCGGTCGCGATCCTCCGGCGGATAGGCGATGCTCTTGCAGTGCGTGTGGAAGGTCCGGGGAGCGAAGGTCTCGTAGATCCCGTAGAGTTCGCTCAAGGGATGACCGAACCAATAGAAGTTGCCGGTGTCCAGCGTCAAACCCAGATTCGGTGAACCGACCGCGGCGAACAAGCTGTTGAGGAACTCGGGATCGTTGGTCGTGCTCCCGTGGTTCTCGATCGCCCAGCGTACGCCGGTCTCCGCCGTGGCCAAGGTCACCTTCTTCATCATGTCAGCGGCAAAGGGCGGGAACTCTTCGCGGGAAAGCCGCCGGGGAACCACGTCGATACGGATGACGGGGATGCCCATCGCTTGAGCCGCCGCCGCGGTCTTGCGGCACCACTCCAGCTCGTCTTCCGGGCGCTCGTCGAAACGATTGTGCATGCACAGGGCCGTGATCCGCCGGCCCACCTTTTGCAAGGCCTCGCGGAGCTTCGCCTGCCGGTCGCCGTCGGCCAGACCGTGCGAAATATCGCCCTCGAAGAGATTGGGCAGATTCAATTCCTCCGTAACATCGGATTCCACGCCGTCCACGCCGAAGGCCTCCATTGCCGCCCAGCAGTCGGCCTTGCCGGTTCGGCAGAGCATCACGTCGCGGCACGTTACGGGCCAGACTTCAGGCGCGGCGTCCGCCGCCGCGGCGATCTCTCGCCTCTCGGCCGCGGCCGAACCGCCCGCCCATGCCGCGTACGCCGCCGCACCCCACGCCGCGGACCGCGCCCAAAAACCTCGGCGAGAAATACCTCCGGATACGGACCGAGTCGAATCCTCAGGGCCCAGGCTCTTCATGGTTGCGATTCCTCAATCGGAAGGATGGGAGACGGTATCCGCCGTAGACAACCGGACCGGCGCCGAGCCGCCTTTGGCTTTACCGACTTGGCGCCGATTGCCCCATTATCGTTGCGCCGTCAGCACGATCAATAGGATCAAGCCGCCCACGGTGACGATCGCGGCCGCGATCGCGCATCGCAGCCAAAAACGGGCGGCCCGCTCCGCTTCGCGAGCCGCCCGTTGCTCCTCCTCCTGCCGGTACTCCAGACTGTTCCGCAATTCCAGGCGAAAGACTTGGCCGCAAAACGGGCACATGGCGTCGCTTCCCAACATATCTTGGGGCGTTTCCAGGACGTGGCCGGCGGGACACGGGATGTGGACCGCTCCCCGCCCTTCCGCCGCCGACTCCAAGGGCGGTTGGTCCCCGAAAACGGTCTCCGCGCTGCCCGACCTGCGCTCCGCCGTCGCCGCATCCGCGGCGCGGCGACGATGATCCGCCGCCTCTTCCTCCCGCAGCGCGGCGACCGCCCCTTCGTCCGACGCGACCTCCATAGGCAACGTCTCTTCCTCCGGGCGGGGCGCCGCATCAAAACTCGCCTCTGGAGGTTCCGAAGGAGCATCCTCGAACTCGGTTCGCGGCGCCGCCGCATCCACCGCCGGCGAAGCCGTCTTCGCCGGTGGAATGCGGAGCATCGTGTTGCAGTAGGGACACACCGCCGCTTGGCCGACGTGCCGCTCGTCGGCTTGAAGGAGATGACCGGTGGGACAAAAGAAATGAAATTGCATGGCCCGCCCCGCATTCCAAGATTCGGCGCCTCAACTCCCCCTCCAACATCCCAGTCGGATCACCGCGGCTCGTTTACCGTCTCGCCGGCGTCCTGCTACCATCTTGCCGGAGTCCGGCTACCGTCTTGGCGGAGTGCGGCGATTCCAGCCGCTCCGGCACGAACGCACGGATGCCGCTGCCAAACAAGCCGGCAGCGGCACCCGTACAATTCGCGGTCCGGCTGATTCGAATGCCTCTCTTGCGGCACGCCCCGCATTTGCCGGCCGAAGCAGCCAAATCCGGGACGCTAGGGAACTCCCCCAGTCAAACCGCGGACCGGACCAATGTCCACCCCGCCTCTGAGGGGGATCGCAAGATTTTTCGGCGAAGCGGCGGTTTTCGCGGCAGGTACCCGCCGCGTTTTGCCATTAGCCGGACGGGAAAGATTCGCCATTAGCG
>JAAZNR010000740.1 GCA_012798155.1 Thermogutta sp.
CTCGGCCTCGCGCCGGGCCGTTTCGTCATCAGGGCCGGGCCGGCCGCTTGGGCCTCGCCGATGTCGGTTCCAGCTGGGCTTGGGCCGGGGCCGATTGCGTCCGCGACGCCTTGCCGGAGCCCATTGCCGCCGCCTCGGCTTGGGCGGCTTCGGCTTGCAGCAGCGCCAATGTCCGCTCTCGTTCGCGTTCGATGTACACGCGGATATCCTCGATAGGCGGCTGTTGGGTCAGCAGCTCTCGCCGCACCCAGTCGCTCGCTTCCGAAAGAGGGTCGCTCACTTCTTCCGAAAGAGGCTTGCGAGCGCCAAGAACCGTGGACAGCCCCACCGCCATGCGGTTCACCAGGGCGATCGCCGCATCGGTCCACGTCGGATATGCCTTCCCCATGAAATGAAAATGGGGGTCGTTCCACGCCGCGAGACGCTGCCATGGCCTATTCGCGGGATTCTTGGGCCCCATAGGGCCGCCGGTTTCCAGCAGCTTCTGCACGCATTGCGCCCGCACACTGACAGGGCTATCCGGCAGCGATAAGATGATCAGGTCGCACAGCAGCGAGTCCAGGGTTTCGTAGAATTCGCCCAGGTCCCAGTCCCGCCGAGGTAGCCAGTCCAGGGTTTCTTCGTTCGGGTCCCTGTCCCGCCGAGGTGCAGCCCCATTGGACACGGTACCGCTCCCGTGATCGCAGAACCGCATTGAAAAGAGGGCGGGCACCGCGTGCGGTAACGCGGGTTCGGTCGGTCTAACCTAGCCCGCCCCGAACGTTCAGAGGCTATCGTACCGCCGCCGGACGATCCGTCCAGCCGGGGGCCTCACGAAAACCCCGCCCTTTCGGCCCTTCGCGGGGGTTTCGCTTCCGGAAGCGGCTTCCAGCGGGACCGCCGCCGGATGGGCGACGACGGCCGCTCACCGCTTTCCAGCTCGCCGCCCCCCAACAGCCGCAGGTTCCATGCCGGGCCTGCCCGTGCCTTACGGATCGCAGCAGGGGCCGCGCCGGCGGCTTCCCTATCTTGCCGATAACTCCGCGGGGCGCGCCCCATCGCGCACCACCTTGGCAAGATGGGCAAGGATGATGCCGTTCCCGCCCCCCGGCCCAAGCCGCCGCGGGCCCTTTCCGAGCCGGAGCGGCAAGAGGTCCTCGACGTGCTCCACAGCCAGCCCTTCGCCGACAAGGCCCCGGCCGAGGTCTACGCGGCACTTTTGGACCAGGGGCGGTACCTCTGCTCGATCCGCACGCTGTACCGCATCCTGTACGAACAACACGAAGTCCGCGAACGACGCGACCAACTGCGGCACCCCGCCTACCACAAGCCGCAACTGGTAGCCGACGCGCCCAACCAGGTCTGGTCATGGGGCATTACCAAACTGCTGGGACCGGCCAAACGGACCTCCTTCTGCCGGACGTTCTTCCACTGGCACAACCACGAGCATCACCACTGGGGCCTGGGCCTCTTGACCCCGGCCACGGTCCACCACGGACGGGCCGAGGCGGTGCTCGCTGCCCGGCAGGCGGTCCTCACCGCGGCCCACGCCGCCCACCCGGAACGCTTCGTCCGGCACCCGCCGCGACCGCTGCCGCGGGAAGTCTGGATCAACCCCCCAGCCGACGGCCTGCAACCCCGCACGCTACAACTCCCGCGCGACACTAATTTCGTACCGCGGTTGTCTCAAACAGATTGACACCTTCCGGTCCGCTGCGCCTTGCGATTTGCTTGTGCCATGCTCGCCGTCCGCGCTGTTGTTACTTTCTTCTATCTCCGTGCTCCAGCTACGACAGTATTATATTGTTAGACGGCGCGGCTGCGCAGAGGCTCCTGAATTCGCGTATGGCCTCCCCAAGTAATACCAGGTGTGCCATCACGCCGGCGGCCCCAAGCCTGTGACATGTTTCTCTGCCGTTCTTCTGCGCCCTCCACCACCGCGCAGTCCTTTCAACTCCGCGCCAAGCAACCCGGGAACCACGACGCTGCAGCATGTCACAAACGCTCCTCCGGTCGTACCCCACAATGCGCTGTAGACCATAATGAGAACTTCGGTCCAGATTGTCCCTCCGTGTTGAACCGGAA
>JAAZNR010000741.1 GCA_012798155.1 Thermogutta sp.
CCCTGGTGGAGGCCGGCGCGGCGGCCGGCTTCGCCGAAAAGGTCAGTGCCGAATACCGCCGGCGGACGGGAAATCAGCCTGCTGTGTACATTACCGGCGCCACGGCGGGTGCGGACGTGGTCGCCGATTGCGCGTCCGGCGCCTGACCGCCGGCAACGCGAGCCGCCGGCGTCAGCGCGAGATGTTATAGCGCGGCACAAACACGAGCCGCCGGCGTCAGCCGGCGGTGGAAGCAGCGCGAAAACGGCTGTCTGGGGGCTTCGCTTCGCTACGACCCCAGCCACCCGACACTGCCGGACAAGCCGGTGGTGGCACCCATACGACCCCAGCCACCCGGCCGCACTATTAAGGCGAGCCGCCGGCGTCAGCTGGCGGTGGCTGCGCTGCAAAGACGGACGTCCGGGCCGGCGGTGTGAGGCGTTTTTCGCGCGGGCGGTCTCCCCGCGACGGGGGCGAGCTGCAAAAATGACGGTTTCCCGGCGGGTCCGACCCGGGCACGCATCACTACACCGGACAAATCATATCGCTACACCAGACAAATCATGAGGTCAAAATGCTGAAGCGAATTCTGGTCACCGGGGGAGCGGGGTTTCTCGGCTCGCACCTTTGCGAGCGGCTGGTCGAGATGGGCCATGACGTGATCTGTCTCGACAACTTCTTCACCAGCCAAAAGGCCAACGTGATGCACCTCCTGGATCGGCACAACTTCGAGCTGATCCGGCACGACATCACGCTGCCGATCTGGTTGGAGGTGGACGAAATCTACAATCTGGCCTGCCCGGCGGCGCCCGGCCATTACCAATACAACCCCATCAAGACCATGAAGACCTCGCTGATGGGCGCGATCAACGTGCTGGGGATGGCCAAGCGGTGCCGCGCCAAGGTCCTGCAGGCATCCACCAGCGAGGTTTACGGGGATCCGGAGGTCCACCCCCAGCCCGAGTCCTATCGCGGGGCGGTCAACCCGATCGGCCTGCGGGCCTGCTACGACGAAGGGAAGCGGGCGGCGGAGACTCTCTTCATGGACTATCACCGCATGAACGGCGTGCCCGTCCGCATCGTTCGCATCTTCAATACCTACGGACCCCGCATGCACCCCTACGACGGCCGGGTCGTCTCGAACTTCATCCGTCAGGCGTTGGCGGGCGAAGAGATCACGATCTACGGCGACGGTTCGCAAACGCGATCGTTCTGCTACCGCGACGACATGGTGGAGGGGATGATCCGGATGATGCACGTCGGGGAGGACTTCACGGGGCCGGTCAACCTGGGGAATCCCGAGGAGTTCACCATCCGGGAACTGGCGGAGCTGGTGCTGGAGCTGACCGGTTCCCGATCGCGGCTGGTCTTCAAACCCTTGCCGCCGGACGATCCGACGCGGCGCCGGCCGGACATCGCGCTGGCCCGGACGAAGCTCCATTGGCAACCCACGATGCCGCTGCGAGAGGGGCTGGAGCGGACCATCGCCTGGTTCCGGTCGATCGACATGAGCCATTACCGTCCGCCCACCCCACGGTACTGAAAAGGGCGGACGCGGCGGACCCGGCACGGCCGTCACGGTGCTTCGGCGCCCGCAGACGGCGGTGGTTGCGGCCGAAGCGGGTGCGGCGGCGAGATTTCAGCCGGCGTCCGGCGGGGGTTGCGGGCCTTCGCCGTCGTGGTTTCGGCGGGCTTGGCGGCGGGCCTCCTCCCAGACGCTCTTGCGGTCCTCCAAAGCCGAGGGCGCCACGTCCGAGCGGACATAGCTCACGTACCAGTCGGAGGCGCGGGCCTCGGCAATGGGCAAACGCGTCATGCCCATGACGATGAAGAATGTCTTCTCCTTCCCTTGCTCGTCGTGATAGGTCACGGCGTAGCTCTGCACCACGACGTCGCTGGTGTTGTCGCGATAGATTCTTTCGGTGTCGAAGAAGCGAATTCGGCCGTCGCCGCGCTTTCCCAGGGCAATCAGGGCCTGGGTCTCCGCTCGCCCCAGGAAGGCCTCCAGATCGCGTCGGGCGGGCTGCCCGACGGCATACCTCTCCGGCAGGCGGTCGTCCAACGGTTGCCGCAGGGGAGCGGCCATGCTGAGCTGATGGGCGCGGAGCAGGTCGCCGGATCGCACCAGTTCCAGCCACGTTTGCCCGAACCGCCGGGCCTCGGCGTCGACCAGCGCGCGATGCGTGAACCACCGCGCGGGCGCGGCACTCAACAGGAACAGGCCGAGGGCGGCCCCGATCCGCGCGGCGGTCAGCCCCAACCGCGGAGGGTCCTGCCGGCGGATGGACAGCTCGGCCCACACGCCCAGGATCGAGGCCAGGGCGGGAATGAACCACAGGAACGGAGAGAAGAAGGCCAAGGGGGAAAACGCGCCGACGATCAAGGCGGAAACGGCCAAACCGCTCAAAGGGCGGTATTCGGCGGTCTCCGCCGCGGCGGCAAACGATCTCTCGGGAGGACGGGATCCAGTCATAGGCGGCCTCGCGCGGTGCGGCGCTGTGATCATGCCGGACGCCCCGCCGCCAAGTGGTCGCGGTCCGGGGCCTTGCTGCAAACGCTACGCAAGGGAGGCCGGGACGGTTCGCGACCGGCTCGCCGGGGCTATCGCTCCTCGGCCCCCGCGGCCTTGAATCC
>JAAZNR010000742.1 GCA_012798155.1 Thermogutta sp.
GGCCGGAGCTACGGGGGTGGCCCGCCCCAACCGACACTCAGCAATCCCTACTGGGGCCGGAGCTACGGGGGTGGCCCGCCCCAACCGACACTCAGCAATCCCTACTGGGGCCGGAGCTACGGGGGTGGCCCGCCCCAACCGACGCCTAGCGGTTCTTTCAGCTATTGAGGCTGCCGAGCTTCAAACGCGGAGGCGGGGGATTTTTCACACCTCGCGCAAACCGACTTGCCTTTCTCGCAGGGCCGATCACCTACGAGAAAACGGTTGGATGACGGCCCCCCGGCCGGTTGCTCATACCGCCGAATGTTGCATCCGCCCGCGCTGCCGGGCAAGCCGGCAGTGGCACCCGCGCGCCACCGGAGGTCGGAGCCGGCCGCGTCGCGCACTGGAGGCGGGCGCGCGTGAGCGTCTGCAGCGCGGAGGGGGCTACTGAACGTACCAAGCCAACAGGCGGGGGATTTGGCCCAGCCGATCCAGCGCCCGAAGGCGCTGACGATAGCCGCGCGAGCCTTGCGGGGCGTGGCCTTCGCCTCGATCCAAGGCGATGACGGCGTCGATGACGTCATCGTCGGTAACGCCGCGGTCGGGGCTCGACCAGCGCAGCATCCACATCCCCACGGCGAACGATAAGCTGAGCGCCCGAATGCGGTCGGTGAGGGGCCAGCCGCGCCTGCCGCGGACGGCGAAGCGTCGGGAGACCGCCATGCTCTCGAAGTAGCGATCCAAGGGGCGGAGCAGTTCGCGATCGAGCGGCCCCAAGGGATTCTCCAGTTCCGCCAGTTCGACCCATCCCGGGCTTGCCGTGTCGCGCGGCGATTCCGGGACGCCGGTGCCGTCGGCTTGGCTTGCGAGGGCGGGTTTCCAAGGTTGAAATGCCCGGCCCACGGCGGGGGCGGGGATGCGCCCGCGACCCCAACCCAGGCTGAGGCTCGTGGCGATCCAGCGGAGGCGATCGGCCCAGGTGTTTTCCAGGGCGAAGCGGGGATGGAGACGCAGGTAATCGAGGATGGTACGCCGCATGAGCAGCCGGGCGGTGGCGCCGGGGGGCTGACGCTCGCGGAAAAATGCCCCCGCCTCTTCCGGAATCGCCCCCTCCAGAAGCCGCAATAATTCGCGGAGCTTGTTTTCGTCGGCCCAGATTTGCGGGCGGCAGCGGTCCAGCATATTGGCCAACATGGCGGCGTGGACCAGCCTGCGGACCATGGGGAAACGCTCGTCGCGGATCAGGCGTTCGACGGAATCGCAGACCCGATGGAAGTGCCGCCAGCCCCCGCGAACCGAGACCGACAGCGGCGGCGGGGCGGCCGCGCGGGGACGCAGGCGTTCGTCCTCCGCAAGCGGTCGCCAGGCCTCCGTTTGTTCGTCCAGGGTGGGGCCGATTTCCCGCGCGGCAGAGGGGCAATTGCGGCGGACCGTGAGATAGGCGAATCGCTCCAGGGGCACGATCTGGTAGGGGAACATGCGGCAGACGAGCGGCTTGGCCTCCTCGCCGAACTCCTCGTGAATGCGGCACCGGCCCTGCGGACTGAGGAACACGCAATAGCCGTCCGCGCGTTGGGCCAAGCGGTACTTGCGGCGAAAAGGATGGACCCGCACGAACAATTTCCGCCCGGCGAACTCGGGGCGAGATTGCCAGCCCTGCCGGCGAATGCGGAGGTACTCGTCGTCGCTCAAGGGGATGATGACGCCGCGGCAACAGATGCCGCAGCCCTGGCAGCGCCAGCGGTCCCCGAAGGGCGATATTCGGAGCGGTAAATCCATGGCGGATACGGGTCCCCGGGGCAATCGCGCCGAGAGTCCCCGCCAAGCCGTTTTGGGGCGAGGCGGAAGGGAGGCATCCGGCGGCTCAGCAGATCCGCGGCATTTGCTCTCCGGAGAGGAAGTCCAGCACGCGCGATCCGCCGAAGGCATTGCGAAGCTCGACGACGCCGGGCGATTCGGCGGTCACTTCGCCGATGATCCGCGGGTCGGCGGCGGCCGGATGGGACCGCATCGCGGCCAGGAGTCGGTCGGCGGCGTCGCGGGCGACGATGGCGATCATCCGTCCCTCGTTGGCGACGTAGAGCGGGTCCAGCCCCAGCAATTCGCAGGCCGCCGCGACGGGGGGCTGGATGGGGATCTGGGATTCATCCACGACGAAACCGGTGTCGGACTCGCGGGCCAGCTCGCAGAGGGCGGTGGCCAGCCCGCCCCGAGTCAGGTCGCGAAGGCAGTGGAGGGCCTGGGGCGCTTGTTTGACCATGGCCCGAACCAGCCCATTCAGCGGGCCGCAATCGCTGGGCAAGGCCCCTTCGAACTGCAAGTTCTCGCGAACGGAAAGGATGGCGATGCCGTGGCGTCCCACGTCGCCGGAGAGCAGGA
>JAAZNR010000743.1 GCA_012798155.1 Thermogutta sp.
CCTGCCGACCCGACACGGCCGAGGCCTTCAGCGAAAAGGCGTGCCTCCAAGGGGGACTGGGGCACTTCGAGGCCGTCTATTTGATGCCGCTGGCCCTCGCCCACGCCGGCAGGCTTGCCAAGTTCGGAGCGTGAACCGCGGCGTCCCGGTCCGACGACCGATCCGCGGGCGGCTGATCGCATTTCGCATCCGGTGGTCAGGCAACAGGAAAGCCCTCGATCCCCCACCGCGCGACGGCTCGCCCGCTGGGGTAATTTGCGGATCAACCGCGCGCGTTCACCGGATCAAGCGCGCATTGAGCCAGTCCACGTAATCCAGTTCGTCGGCCCGGGGACCGAACTCGACGATCAAATCCAAACGCTCCGCGTTCGACACGTCGAGGTTGACGGCGGCGGGGGCAATTGCCGACCGTAGCGAGTCGGTCCGCCAAACGGTCGATCCGTCCACCACGGCACGGCAAGCCGCATCGCCTCGCCCCCGCGCGGCGTCGTCCATCACCACCTCGGCGCAGAACCCCTGGAACTGCTTGGCCAAGGCGTAGGTGGCACGGCATGCGCTGTATGTGCCCAAACCTTTCAGATAGAGCGTCCCGCCGCTCCGCAAATAGGCCCCGCGCGGCGTTCGGTCTCGGCCCAGCGGCTGAGCATAGGTCAAATAGGGGACATGCAGATATTCCGCAGGGGTGCGATCCGATAGGTAATCGACCCGCCCGCCGAAGGCGTGCAAATACTTCACCGCCGCCGAGAACTCCCATGTCTCCGGTTCCGCGGCCCGCTCGGCCAGGCGTAGCTGATGGATCGGCGAGGTCCCGGAATCCTTTCCCGTTTGAAGCTCGATCACCAACGGATAGCGGCCGTTCGCCGGTCCGCGAACGATCAACCGCGAACCGTCCTCCAGCCCCAACGTCACCGACCCCGCAACGGTCGGCGGAACTCCGGATCCGCGGAAACCCACGGCCGCGACGCGGGACGTCGAAACGTCCACCGCGCCGAAATCACTCAGCATCCGCACGGCGGACGTATCCCCGTGAAGGACGCGACCCCGCAGTTCGTCTCCGTTGGTCAGGATGAGGCGATCGTACTCGCTGCTTCCCGCGGCGATCCGATCCAGCAAACGATCCCGCGCCAGAGTTGAAGACGGAGCCGCGACCACGAGGCCGGCCAACTGCTCCGTCGGCACTTGCAGGTCTCCGATCCGCGCGTGACGCCAACGAAGGAGGCCGTTTTCCCAGCCCTGCCAATTGCCGCTTAGCAACGTGCCGTCGAGGAAGTAAAGGTAATTCTCGCCCGGTCGAAGATCGGGGCAGGTCCCCCAACATATGAAGTCGTCGATGCTTTTCGTGAGGGTTCGCGATTCGGGAGCGTCGCCCTGGCGAATCAGCAAGCGAATCTCGCCCACGGGATCGAAACCGCCCAGGCCTGCCTGCGTCGGCGGT
The DNA here is from genome assembly GCA_012798155.1 of Thermogutta sp. Classification (GTDB taxonomy): domain Bacteria; phylum Planctomycetota; class Planctomycetia; order Pirellulales; family Thermoguttaceae; genus Thermogutta. The sequence continues at coordinate 1,436 of JAAZNR010000743.1, forward strand.
CCGTCAACCATCAGGCACGGCCCGACCTCGATGCCTTCGTCCGCGGAGCGGGTATTTCCGGAAAAAGCAGAGCCGTATGCGGCTCCACGTCCGCCCGTCACGAGCATCCCCAGTATTCCGGCGAGGGCAGTCCGGCGAGAACAACGATTCCCGCTTTTCGCTGCGCAACGCCCTTTTGCCGAGATAGGACTCCGCGCCATCAAGGCCTGACTCCTTGCAATCCGGTTTCCCCGCTATCCGTCGTGCGCGACTTCGCCCGATCGAGTCGCAGCCGGCATCTTCCAATTCATCTTTCAAAGATGGGCAAATAGCCGTTGGGGACCTGAAGGATCAGACACGCCATGGCGGTACCGTACTCGGGAGAAATGGGGTCCGGCCAAGAACCGTCGGGCGATTGGCGGCGAATCAATTCATCGCGGATGGCCGGGTAATAGCGAAGCCAGGCGTCCCCTCCGCGTTGCCACATGGCTTGCACGGCGTAATAGTGCCCGTAGAAATAATACGGTTCTTGTCGGAGTCCCCCCCGCTGCGGCACGAAGTCGAGCAAGTAACGGATGCCGTTCTCGATCTCCGGTCCCTCGTAGATTCCCGCCGAGTACAGGGCCACCACCCCCGCCGCCGATCGGGCGAAACCGCTCTCGCCGGGGATCAGCATATAGCGAAAGCCGCCGTCCGGGTTCTGCGACCTCCGCACATAATCGATGCACCTTTCCACGGTCTCCTTGGGGACATGCAAACCGGCGTTCCTAGCGGCACGGAGGGCCATGATTTGACAGACCGTGACGGAAATGTCGGCATCCAACTTTTGCGGCTGATAGCGCCAGCCGCCCTCGGCATTCTGCGTGTTGACGATCAAGGCCGCCGCCGCCGCCAGTTTTTCGCGAAGATCCGGCCGGGGCGTCGAGCCGAGGCACTCCGCCAGGAACAACGTGGCGAATCCGTGCTCATACATCGGTCCGCGGCTGGCCGAAGGAGGGTTCAAAATCAACCCGTTTTCCCGGCACTGACCAAGGATGTATTGCAAGGCCCGATCGGTCACATCCCCGTGCGGGCCGCGATTGGGGAGGCTGCCCTCCGAAAGGAAGGCCATGCCGACCAAGGCCGTCACCGCCACATTGCCGCGATACGCACCGCTGCCGAAGGATCCGTCCTCGCGTTGCCGAGCGGCCAAATAGTTGAGCCCTCGCGCCGCGGCCCGTTCCGCCGCGGGAGTCATCATCTCGGCGGCCGCGGCTTCGGCAACTTCGGCGCTGCCCGCGAGTTCAGCCCGCGCCGATACCCCCGTGCCCAGCCCGATGACCAAAAGTCCCAAAAGGAGGCCCAAGACCGGCCGCTTCATACGGCCGTCGTCTCGGCGGTTTCCCCCGGTAACCGAACGGTTCACCCTGCTGCTCACCCCCGGTGGCGGCGGGTCGCAAGCGTGTCTCCTGATGCCTCGCGCCGTCATTCCCGCCCCTCCGTCTTCGGAAGCGGCATCGATGCTCGCGGGACGGTCATGATGCCGTCGTTGCCCCAGGCCGAGCGACCCTCCGATAAACGTCGAAAATAGGCCTCGATCATCGGGCGGTACTTGGGGAGGAAGGACTCGGTCCCCTGCTGCATGAGGACGTCGCGTTCGCG
>JAAZNR010000005.1 GCA_012798155.1 Thermogutta sp.
GACGAACTACCCCTCTGATTTATATGGCCATACCCATAATAAAGGGTAATCCTAGTGGGCTACGCCTGCCGTAAACCCCTTCGAAGTATGGTGCACATCCCCCAAGCGATGCTTGTCCGGATTTACCGGGTCTCTGTTTTTCGATTGCGTCTCGGCTACATTGCCCAACACATTTTTCCCGGCCCCGCCCCATCGTCTCCAGTGCAACCTACATTTGGCTAGGGAGCAAACCGGTTGCTAGAGAGCGGCCGGTTGCCGGCGAGCAAGCCGGCTGCGAGAGAACGAGCCGGGCGCCGGCACGCGACCGACACCACCCCATGCCCGTCGGTCGCTTGCCCATGCGCATCCCGCGGGAACCCGGGAGGGAAACCCTGCCGCCCGGAACGATCTCGGATTTCGCCGCGATGAACTGTTGACGGAGAGAATGCCGTGGTATTTTCGGCCCGCAGACGCCTCAATCAAGTCCAGAGCTTCGTGCTCAAGTTCCTTAATAACCATGCGGAACCCGTCTCGGAATTCGATCCGCGGAAACGGAACGAGACCCGAGTGCGAATCAACACGGTCGTGCTCTTGATACCCTATCGCGATCACCGGCCGCAGCTCGATAAAATGTTTTTCGGCTTCACCAAGGACTGGAGCACGACGGGGATATCGGTGATCCTCTCGGAGCCTCGGGGGGTGGATCAGGTGATCGTGGGGGTGCGCTTCGAGGCGGAAATACATTACATCCTGGGCAAGGCCGTTCATCTCAGCCCGATCGGCCCCGGCTTCTATCAACTCGGTCTGCGTTTCTCGGAAATGTTGCACGTTTCGGACTTTCCGGAGTTGGCCGACCTCGTGTTTTGACGGCCGATCGCCGTGGGCGGAGTCCGCGCCGCCGGCCACGACCCGGCGCTGCGGCGATCAAAGAGCCCGCGACCCCCGCCACGAGCCGGCGCCATGGCGATCAAAACAGTCCCTTGACGCGGCCGGTTTGCACGTCCACGTCGATCCTGCGGAAGGCGGGGTCGGAACCCGTCCCCGGCATCAGGGAGATTTCTCCCGCCATCGGGCAGAGGAATCGTGCCCCGTTGTAAACCAAGATGTCGCGGATGGGCAAGGTCCAGCCCTTGGGGGCGCCTTTGACGGTGGGGTCATGCGTCAGGCTGAGGTGGGTCTTGACCATCATCGTGGCGAAGTCGCGGTATTTCTCGTTGCCCTCGAATTGCCGGAGTTTGGCCTCGGCTTCCCGCGTGTATTCCACCCCGTCGGCGCCGTAGACCTCGCGGGCGATCCGCTCGATCCGCTCGCTCAAGGGCACCTCCATCTCGTACAGGTATTGGAAGCGGACCGGCTCCTCGCAGGCATCGAGGACGGCGTCGGCCAGCTCCAAGGCCCCGTCGCCGCCGTAGCGCCAATGATTGGAGACGGCGACTCTGGCCCCGGCCCCTTCCACGATCCGCTTGAGCAAGCGGATCTCCGCGGCGGTATCCGTGGGAAAAACGTTGATGGCCACGACCGGGTGCATGCCCGACTTTCTCACCGTGCGGATGTGATGCAGCAAATTGGCGGCCCCCGCCTCCAACCAGGCCGGATTCTCTTCGAAATAGGCCTTGGGGATGGGCCTGCCGGGCGGGCAAGGGGGCGCCCCCGCCGCCGTCCCGTGGTGCTTGAGCCCGCGAATCGTGGTCGTGATCACCGAGACGTGGGGCGTCTTGCCGAGGTAACGGCACTTCACATTCCAGAACTTTTCGAAGCCGATATCGGCCCCGAAACCGCTTTCCGTGATGTGGTAGTCGGCCAGCTTCAAACAGACTTGATCTCCGATCACCGACGACTGGCCGATGGCGATGTTCGCGAACGGTCCGGCGTGCACGAAGCAGGGCTGACCCTCGATGGATTGAATGAGGTTGGGGTTGATCGCCGAGCGCAACCAGGCGGTCATCGCCCCGGCCACCTCCAGGTCCTCGCAAGTGATCGGCCGATCCTTCTTGTCGTAGGCCACGATGATGTCGCCGAGGCGCCGGCGGAGGTCTTGCAGACTCTGCGAAACGGCCAGGATGGCCATCACTTCCGAAGAGCTGGCGATTTGGAAGCGGCTCTGCATCATGTAGCCGTCCATGCGGCCGCCCATCCCGATGACGATGTTCCGCAGCGATTGGGCGCAAAAGTCGATCACCCAACCCAGCTCCACCCGCGTGGGATCGATATCCAGCCGCCGCAAATTGCTCTTCGCCAGCCGGGCATCATCGTAGTTCCGCTCGTGTTGCAGCCGGGCGGTGAGGGCCGTCATGGCGAGGTTATGGGCATTCATCACGGCATTGACGTCGCCGGTCAGCCCCAAGGAGAACTCCGCCAAGGGAATGACTTGCGAGAGCCCGCCTCCCGCCGCCGAACCCTTGATGTTCATGGTCGGACCGCCGGAGGGTTGGCGAATGCAGGCGGTGACGCGGCGCTTTCGCTTGCCGATGCCCTGCAACAAGCCCACGGTGGTGGTGGACTTGCCCTCGCCCAGCGGCGTGGGCGTGATGCCGGTGACCTCGATCATCTTGCCGTCGGGGGCGTCCCGCAAGCGATCCATCACCGCCAAATAGTCCACCTTGGCCACGTGGTGCCCGTGCGGCAGCACCTCCTCCCGCAGCAAACCCAACTCTTCACCGAGTTGCAGGCAGGTCTTCATCCGGGATTCGGCGTCGAGCGCGATCTCCCAGTCGGGGTGTTGCGTGGGGTCGAGAGGCATGGAAGTCCGCTTTCTTGCGATCGGTCTCCGGTTTTTCGCTCCGCATCGATCCGCTTTTTCGCCCCGCATGTAGGCGTTTCGTCCACCGCCGCGAGACCCCGCCTTCGCGGCTCGCGCGAAAAGAGTCGCGGCGGGCGATCTCCCTAGACTTCCTCCACGCCGGCGGAGGGCGGCGGAAGAACCCGCACCCGCTGCCCCTCCACGCGGATGCGGTTCTCGGCGATCCAGCGGAGGGCCTCGGGGTAAGCGCGGCACTCCGCCTGAAACACGCGGGCGGCCAGCGTTTCCGGCGTGTCATCGTCCAAGACCGGTACGACCTCCTGGAGGATGATCGGCCCATGGTCGTACTCGTTGTCCGCGAAATGGACGGTACAGCCGCTGAGTTTGGCGCCGTAGGCCAGCACGGCCTCGTGAACCTTGCGACCGTAGAAACCTTTCCCGCAAAAGGCCGGTATCAAGGCCGGGTGGATATTGACCACGCGGTTTTCGAAGTCCGGCGGGATGACGAGCTGCTTCAAAAAGCCCGCCAAAACCACCAGTTGCACCCGCAAGACGCGGCACGTCTCGAAGACCCGGCGACTCGCCTCGCTCACGGAGAGCTGTTTCCAGTCGACGATTTCCCATGCCAATCCGGCGTTTCTGGCGTGGTCCAATCCGCCGGCCTGATCTGTGCTCGCGATGACCTTGACGATCTCGGCGGGCAGCTCCCCCGCCGCGACCTTTTCGATCAGGTTCTTCAGCGTCGTGCCTCCGCCGGAGATCAAAACCGCCAACCTGATGCGCTTCGTGGTTCGCGTCCTTCCGCCTGATAACGGCACACTCCCCTCCCGGATGAAAAAGGAAACCGGCGCAAGCGGATACCCGCTCCGTAAAGAACGGACGATGATCAATTCACATAATAATGAGGGAGCAAGGCTTCCTCAA
>JAAZNR010000744.1 GCA_012798155.1 Thermogutta sp.
CGGCTTTCGCGACCGGCCGGGCGTCGTCTGGCAAGGGGCCCGCGAATGCCCCGACGAATACGACGAGGAAACCCAAGAGCGACTCGATCGCATCGCCGAGGAAATGGCGGACGCCGACGGCGAGCCGGACATGGACGACGATTTCCTCGACGAGGACGAAGACGAGGACGAAGAGGACGACGACGGATTGATTTGACGTAGCCGCCGACGCGCGGGAGGAGGAACTTCGTGAGTTGCGGCAGCATACGGAGGAGAACTTCGCGGGTTGCCGCAGGATACGGAGGAGGAACTTCACGGCTTGCGGGGGCCTAGCCGCATGGGTCGGCCGCTAGGCAGTGCTTCCTATCTCCATCGCTTGGAGGGCACGGTCGGTCGCGTCCTCAGGCCGCGGAAGGGAGGCCGACCACGAAAGCTGAAAATCCCCTGATACGAGACAGCGCTAAGCCGCCTCCTTCCTGCGACCAGTTGAGCTGCTATCGTTGCTACCATCCCAACTGATTGTGGTTCTCACCCGACTTAGTGGTGTCGTGCTAAATTGCCCAAACAAGAATGGTGTCCCCCGCATGGGGCTTTCCGAAAAAGGCTTGTCTCTCGTGAAACTGCCTCGCAATGTGCGGGCCTATTCTTTCGAGGGGGAGATTGCAAGTTCATCATCGACGGCCTTGTCCGCGTTGGCGGCCCGGAAAAAGGTCGTTTCTCCGGCCGGATCGGGATATTCGGTCAACAGAACGGCAATGTCCGCCGGCTTCGCGCGATCGCTCTCGCCGGCCCAAACGCGAGCCTGCAAAGCCAAGCCGTCCGGCCGCACTGCCTGATTCGGCACAGGGCCGGTGATGGATGCCGCGTCGAGCGTCCACTGCCTCTCCTTCCCTTCTTCTGCCGCGCGTTGCATTTCAGCCGGATTTGCAACATTATCCACAGTCCGTGTCGGAACGCCTTGCGGAGCCGCCAGGCAGAACACCAGGGGGCCGCGCATGACTGCCACCTTGCCTGACTGAAGTTTTCGCCCCTTGACGACCCGCACGTCCATGGGCATATCGAGCGTGACGACGTCCCCCGACTTCCACGTTCGCCGAATCACGGCGAAATCGCCTGGTTTGGCGGCCGCGCCGATCTCTTGCCCGTTGACCGCGACCACGGCCGACGTTGCCCAGCGCGGAACCCGCAGCTTCAAAGGAAATTCAGCCGCTTGCGACGGGTCGAGTGTGATCGACACGCGGCCCGAATTCGGATAGTCGGTCTCTTGCCGCAGGCGCAGCGAGAGCTCCTCCGTCAATTGCACGTCAGCCGAGGACGCGGTGTAGAGATTAACCAACAGACCGCCGTCGGCCGAACGGTAGTAGATCATCTCGGGCAATTCGGCCACGATCCGCCGCCAATTGCCGGGACAACAGTACGAGTCTCTGTCGAAATAGACCCGCGGCCCATCGACACACGTGAAGTAGCGCAACCTCCGACCCGTTGGTTCTTGGGCGGCGAACAGGGCGTTGTAGATCGCGCGCTCCATGATGTCGCCGTTTAAGCTCTTGCCTTCAAGTTGCAGGAGGTTGTGGGCTAGGCGGATCAGGTAGGCCGTGGCACAGCTTTCGCCCAAATTGCCGCGAGTCTCTTGGTTGTCGTGGAACGCCTCGTTAAGGCTGCACGTGCCGGTGATCGCGAGGCCGTCGTTCTTTGTGAGATAGTCGATCACGCGGCGACTTTGGCTCAGAAGGGATTCGTCGGGACGCTCGCGGAACAGGTCCAACTGCGCCAAGCATACGTTCATGAACGTGTAGGCATGTCCGCTCACGGGCGCGTTCCAGCGGCGAAGATCCATGCCGTCGACGGCATAGTCGCGATACCGGCCGTCGCCGGTCGCCTGGGATAGCGCGATCATCGCCCGCTCCGTGTTAAGTTTTCCCGTGCCCTGCGGAGGGTCCGAGCCTTTGCGATGTTGGATGACGTAATCGGCCAGTTTTCGGGCGGCCTCGAGCGACTCCTGGTTGTGGAAATACCGATAGTCATTGACCAGCGCGAAAATGATGTAGACCATTTCATGCAGGTCCCATAGCTCGGCGACGCGATGTCCCGCGGGTTTCAGGCCGATGTAGCCGTCATCGAGTTGAGTCGCGATCAATTCGCGAACCAGTCGGTCCTTCAGTGCAATTACTTCCGGGTTGTTCGAGTAATGCCCGAAGGTGACGCACGCATCAATCAGCTTTCCGATGCCGACATAGCCGCTGGGCCAATCCTTTTTATCCCGAAAAGCCTTCAAAAAGTCGTTTTCCACGTCGAGCTTGAGCAGGTTGGCGTGGATCGTCATGTCGATCCGCCGGCCGATTTCGCCGCCCACCTTTACGTGGGCCGCGTCGATGGGTGAGAACGAACCGACCGACGACGTCATCTCTGCCGCACAGAGAACGCGCGCCGCCAGAATTGCGATCCACGATGCAACGCAAATGACCCGCATGACTACCCTCTCTTTTTTTACCAATGTCAAGCGGACGGCCGTTCTCCCGCCACGCCGCAGGGCAATGGCCTCTTGCCGCTGGGACTTTACCCGGATGGCTCTCCCCTTTCTGCGTGCAAACTGCTGAAAAACGGGCGAGCCGCGATGACTTGCCGGGGACCGCCCCCGACGTTCGACTGCCATGCTTGCCTCGGCGAAACCGGCTGTCAAGGGCCCACGAGTCCCGCAAGCGGGAATCTCGAAGCATTTGCCCATCCCCCCGCCCGCAAGAGCAGTCCGCGCGGCCGGCGTTTACGACATCGTGCACGGAGGTCTTTTTGCATCAACGACTTCCGCCCGGCGATCCGTCGCGGCTGTGATTGCGGCATGCGGCGAGGCTCATGCCCGCCGCGCGATGCTCACGTCCGCCGCGCGAGGCTCACGTTCGGGGCCTGATGCTCATGCCTGCGGCGCGAGGCTCACGTCCGCGGGGCGATGCGGTCTTTTCCGACCCACGCCCGCAAGACCTCGGGAATGACCACCGAGCCGTCGGCCTGCTGGTAGTTTTCCAAGACGGCGATCAATGCCCGGCTGACGGCCACGGCCGTGCCGTTGAGGGTGTGGACGAAGCGGGTCCCCTTTTCGCCCTTGACGCGGTAGCGGATGTCCAAGCGGCGGGCCTGGTAGTCCGTGCAATTGGAGGTGCTAGTGATTTCGCCGAAGTCGGCTCGGCCGGGCATCCAGGCCTCCAGATCGTACTTGCGGTAGGCCGGCCCGCCCAAATCCCCCGATGCCGTGTCGATCACCCGGTACGGAATGCCCAGACCGTCGAAGATGCGGCATTCCAATCGGAGGAGGTGTTCGAGCATGGCGTCGCTTTGTTGGGGCAGGGTGAAGGCGAACATTTCGACCTTGGTGAACTGGTGGACGCGGTAGATGCCCCGCGCGGCCCGGCCGTGCGCGCCCGCCTCCGTGCGAAAACAGTGGCTGACGCCCGCCAGCTTGATGGGCAGCGATTCCGCCTCCAAGACGCGGCCCGCGTAGTAGCCGCCCAGCGTGATCTCGGCCGTGGCGATCAGGCTGAGATCCGAGTTTTCGATGCTGTAGATTTGCGTCTCCGGTCCCCGCGGCAAGAAGCCGATGCCTTCCAGGACCTCGTTGCGGGCCAGGTCCGGGGTGGTCATCGGGATGAATCC
>JAAZNR010000090.1 GCA_012798155.1 Thermogutta sp.
CGATTTTTCAACAACCGCTCCGTTTGTTTCCATTCCGGCGGCCGCTCACCCGGCCTCCTCGATTTCCCGGATTTGGTCGCGCAGTTGCGAGGCGCGCTCGTATTCCTCGCTTTCCACGGCCTCTTTGATCTCCCGTCGCAAACGAATCAGTTCCGTTCGGCGGGCGGCGGCCTCCGCACCCTTGGAAGGCCTTTTGCCCTTGTGCTGCGTCTCGCCGTGAATGTTCAAGATCAGCGACTCCAGTTGTTCGCGAAACGCCTGGTAATCGTAGGGGCAGCCCAACCTGCCCTGGTGGCGGAAATCGTGGAAGCTGATGCCGCAATAGGGGCAGGTCTGCTCGTCGAGCCGCTTCAGTTCCTCGGCGGCCTTTCCGACCACCAAGTGCTTCGCCAAGTGCTCCGCCATTTGCTCCGCAATCTGAGTCATCTGGTCCGAGGGCGGCGTTTGGCCGCTCGCGAGATACTCCCGGGCGTGTTCCTCGCAAAAATGAAGCTCCATCGGCGTCCCGCCTGCCAGCTCCGTAATATGATACGTCGCGGGACGATCGCATTTCTGGCACTTCATGGTCTTCCCCACAAAAGCGGTGAGCGCTGATCTGAAAATAGCGGCCCTCTTAACATAATTTAGCGGGCGACCCCTGGGAATGATACGCCTCCCTTTGCTCGGCCGACCATCTTCGCTTCGCCTTTGCAAGTCGAGCCGGCTGGGCTTTTCTTCGCCGCGGTCGCGTGCACCTCCTTTCTCTTCGGCGCGTCTCTTCGGCGCGTTCGCGTTCCCTCCCTGGCGCCGGCCCGAAACATCCCGCTCATCGGACTCGGTGGACGCTTGCGTAATGCCCTGATAAGCTGGGAGCAAAGGGTCCCCTCGTGCCGCGTACGAAGCCGTTTTGCCCCACGGAACGGCTACAGGGGGCATGGCGGCGCCGCGGCAAGATCACACTACCCAGAGAGCGGCAAGATCACTCCCAAACAGCGGCAAGATTACTGCCCAAACAACGTATCAACCGATTTGACCTCTGATGAGCGAATCCGTCTGCCTTCCCGACTTCGAGCGTTTCCGCGAACTGGCCAAACAGGCCGACATGGTGCCGGTTTACCGCCGACTCGTCAGCGACTCCCTGACTCCCGTCTCTGCCTTTCACCAGCTCGACGACGGACGGTGCGCTTTCCTGGGAGAGAGTGTCACGGGGGGCGAAAAAGTCGGGCGCTATAGCTTCCTTGCGACCCATCCGTTTCTGGAGATCGAGGCCTACGAGCACCGGGTCACGATCAATTCCTACACGGGCATATCCGCATCGGGCAATCCGCTGCTGGAAACCCGACAATACGACGCCGAAAACCCCGTCGCTGAATTGCGGAAGCTGGTGGAAGGGGTTCGCACCGCGACCCTGCCGGAGTTGCCGCCGTTTTGCGGGGGCGCGGTGGGCTATGTCGGGTATGATGTCGTCCGCTATTCCGAGCACCTCCCCCATCCCCCGCCGGACGACCGCCACATCCCCGATATGGCCTTCGCCTTCTACGATCGCATGGTGGTTTTCGACAACGTGACCAAGGCCATGGTGGTGGCGGCCATGGCGCACGTGAGCGAGGGCCGCTCACCGGAAAAGGCCTACCGAGAGGCGTCCGCCCGGGTGGACGAGATCGTGAGGCGGCTGAGCGACGGCCCGAGCGACTTGAGGCCGTTCGATCTCCCGCCCGACCGCGAGCCGCAGGTTGCGTACCGATCCAGTTTCACCCAAGAGGGCTTCGAGGAGGCCGTCCGCCGCTGCATTCGCTATATCGAAGCGGGCGACATCTTCCAAGTCGTCATCAGCCAACGTCTGGAATTGGACCTCCAAGCCCATCCCTTCGAGGTGTACCGCGCGCTGCGGGTCATCAACCCCAGCCCCTTCATGTTCTACGTCCGCAGCCCCAGCGTCACTCTTGTCGGCAGTTCTCCGGAAATCTTGGTCCGCGTGGTGGATGGGGAGGTGATTACACGGCCCTTGGCGGGCACCCGGCCGCGAGGAAAAACCGAGGAAGAAGACCGCCGACTGGCCGAGGAATTGCTTGCCGATCCCAAGGAGCGGGCCGAGCACGTCATGCTCGTGGACTTGGGGCGCAATGACCTGGGGCGCGTCTGCCGCTTCGGGTCGATCCAATTGAGCGACATCATGACCGTGGAACGGTACAGCCACGTCATGCACATTACCTCCAATGTCCGAGGGATGCTGGCGCCGGACAAGACGCCCTTCGACGCCTTGCTATCGTGCTTGCCGGCGGGTACGGTGTCCGGGGCGCCCAAGGTTCGCGCCATGCAGATCATCGACGAACTGGAGCCTGTCCGCCGCGGCCCGTACGCCGGGGCCGTCGGCTACTTCGACTTCCGCGGCAACATGGATACCTGCATCGCCCTCCGCACGCTCGTGGTGAAAGGCCGAAAGGGCTACATTCAAGCGGGCGCGGGGATCGTGGCCGACAGCATCCCCGAGAACGAGTGGCGGGAAACCTTGAACAAGGCCCGCGGTCTGCTCCGGGCGGTCGAGGTGGCTCAGCAAGCCCGGCCCGTCGCTTGACAGCGATAGGCGATCGTGTCAACATGACGCACGTTCGTTTGCCCTCCTTTTGGTGATGCGTGCTTTCCACTCGGTGATGCGGGGGCAGGCATGTTTTTAGTACGACGGCGATAAGTCGGGAGAAAACCACGATCAGTCGGGGTGATAGCAACAATCGCAGCCCAACTGGTCGCGGGAAGTAGCCAGCTTAGCGCTGTCGTATCAGGCTCGGAGTGCTTTTTTGGGAGAATTCATCCATGAAAAACGCCACGCGTGTTTCCCGTCGAACCGTGCTTCGCTACGGATGCGGCGCTTCGGCCTTGCTGACGCTGCCGGCCTTGATACCGGGGCGTGCCCTGGGACTGCAAGGCGCCGCGCCGAGCGAGCGTATCCGTTTGGGCGCTATCGGCATCGGCAATCGCGGCACCTACGATCTGGCCTGTTTTCTCCAGGAACCGGACGTCCATTGCCTTGCCGTGTGCGACATCAAGGAGGCACGGCGCGCGTCCGCCAAGAAGATGGTGGATCAAAAAAACGGAAATACGGCCTGTGACGTCTATCGGGACTTCCGCGAACTGCTGGACCGCGACGACATCGACGCCGTGCTGATTGCGACCGGCCCGAATTGGCACGCGACGGCGGCCATCATCGCCGCCAAGGCCGGCAAGGACGTCTATTGCGAAAAGCCGTGTACCAAGAACATCGCCCAAAGCCTGGCCCTGGCGGAAACATTCCGGCGAACAGGGCGGGTGTTTCAAGCCGGGACGCAGCGCCGCAATCTGCCGCATTTTGCGTTCGCGGTGGAACTGGCGAGAAGCGGAAAGCTCGGGAAGCTGCAAGCGGTGCATGCCCACCCCGCCGGTCTGGCGACAGGCATGAGCGGATGGCTGCCTCCGGAACCCGAGCCGCCCAAGGACCAAATCGATTGGGACCTTTATCTCGGTCCGGCCGCTTGGCGACCGTTCAACTCCCGCTTGCTCGACGGTTTCAATTTCGAGAAAGGCGGCGGCATGGTGGGAGGCGGCGTCCTGGAATGGGGGTCGCACTGCGTGGACCTCTGCCAATGGGCGAACGACGCCGATCACACCGCGCCCGTCGAGTACCACCCGCCCCAGGGAGATCGCGTGACCGCTCGCTACGCCAACGGCGTGGAGTTGATCATTCGAAACGACGGTTGGTTGCCGTTAGGCTCCTGCCCGGTCCGATTCGAGGGCGACGCCGGTTGGGTCGAGACCGCTGACAGCGGCAAGCTGGCGCTTAGCTCGCCGGCCCTACTTGCCGGCCGGCGCGTGGCCGAGATCGGCGGCTATCCGGCGACGTTTCATGTCCGGGACTTTCTGGACTGCGTGAAGACCCGCGGCAAACCCAAGGCCAATGCCGACGTGGCCTGCTTCTCCCATATCGCCTGCCATGCCGCGAACATCGCCATTTTCTTGGGCCGGACGGTCAAGTTCGACCCGGTCCGGTGCGAGTTCATCGACGATGAACAGGCCAATCGCCTCCGCTCCGAAGCCCTGCGAGAGCCGTGGCGACTGTGATAGATTCCGTTCGTTCCCACGATGCAACTTTTACATAGCAGGAGCCTCTTACCATGAAGCGTTCTTCGAATACTTTCGCCCGTGCGTGTCTCTTCGCGGTGCTCGGACTTGTTTGCGCCCTCACGGCATGCTTCGGACAGGCGCGGGCCGAGCCGGCGGGCGCCGACCGGGAAGCGGAGTTGATTGCGCTCTTGAAATCAGACGCACCGAAGGCCGACAAGGCCCTGGCGTGCAAGAAATTGGCGGTCTACGGCGGAGAATCGGCCGTCCCCGCGCTGTCGCCGCTATTGGATGACCCTGAACTGAACTCTTGGGCCAGAATCGCCTTGGAAGTCATTCCCGGCCCGGCCGCCGACCATGCCCTACGCCAGGCGGCCGGCCGACTCGAGGGGCGAATTCTGATCGGAGTCTTGAATTCCATCGGCGTTCGGCGAGATGCCGAAGCGGTCGATGTCTTGGCCAAGCACCTGAACGGGACCGATTCGGACGCAGCCGCGGCGGCGGCCGCGGCCCTGGGACGGATCGGTACGCCTCCGGCGGCGGCGCTGCTGGAGTCGGCCTTGAAACATTCGCATCCGGCCGTTCGCAATGCGGCGGCGGAGGGAATGATCCTCGTCGCCGAGCAACGACTGGCGAGCGGCGCGAAAGGCGAGGCCAAGGAACTGTACGCGCAAGTTCGCAAGGCCGACGTCCCCAGCCCCCGAGTGCTGGAGGCCGTCCGGGGCTTGATCCTGATCGGGGACGACGAGGCGTTTCAGCTATTTCTTTCCTGCTTGAAGTCGGAAGATCGCGAGCTTTTTGGGATCGCGCTTACGACTGCGCGAGAAATCAAAACCCGGCAGGCGGCGGAAGCGATTGCCGCGGAGTTGTCGCAACGTGCGCCCGCCGAGTCCGCCGAGGCCCCACGCTTGACGGTTGTGAAGGCGGTTTATGGGGCAGGGGATCAATGGGCGGACGTCACCGACGCCCTGGCCGCAATGGTCCGCGGCGGCTCCTTGTTCGTCCAGGCATCCAACGCCTTGGCGGGAGATCCCGCCCCCGGTGTGGTCAAGGAATTGCGTCTGACCTACGATTTGGGCAAAGAGAGGAAAGAGGTCGCGCTCCGCGAAGGCGAGGGGCTTCAAATCGGGACTCCGCTGCCGCCGCAGGATATTCGTGCCGCGGCCCTGGTGGAGGC
>JAAZNR010000745.1 GCA_012798155.1 Thermogutta sp.
GCGAGTTCGGAGTCCGGCTGCAAGTCGCCGGGCACGACCAGCAGCCGGTAGCGCTCGAGCGTCTCCTTGGTGATGCGATAGCCGGGCAACCAGTCGTCGCCATGAACGACCACGGCGAACGGCACGTTGGCGTCGGCCAAGCTCCGAACGATGTCTTGAATGTTCCCCTTTCCCTGCCGCTGCGAGTGATTGTCGTAAAGCACCGCGATGGGAGCGACGGCCTCGAACTCGTCCAATAGCTCGGCGCGTTCCCGCACGAAGCGATAGAGCCAGGCGTATTCCTCCGTCGGGCCGGAATACCAGTGCGTGCCCTTTTGCTGCGTATAGCACCACATGCGATGGGGCGCCATCAGGTTGTGGCCGAAGGCGTAGGACAGGGCCGCCCAGGTCCGCACCAAGCCCGGCAACCGGTGCTCGTTGATGTAGGCCCAATCCCCGCCGCTCGCCGTGGAGGTCACGCTGCGATGGAGACCGTCCGCCAGTTTGTAGGCGTAGACGGGCTGGAGCGGGACCTCCCGCGATGCCGCGCGATGGTCCAACTCGCAGCAGAAGTAACTGAGGTGCGGGGTGATCGCCAGATTCATGGGACCGTTGAGATTGGAGTTGACCGCCAGGGGCAACGGCCCGCCCTTCAACCCCTCGCCTGCGCGGCGAAACTCGGCCACGAAGTCGGTGACGGACTTGACGTGGAAATCCACGAAGGCCTCGGCCAGCGGCAGCTTTGGCCGTTCCTTATGGTAGCGATCCGGCGTGATTCCTTGTTGCCGCAAGAACTCGCCGTAGTCGAAGTGATCGAGATCGGTGACGCCCAATTCGCGAAGCTCCGCCGCGTCGAAACGGCCCCGCAGATATTCGCGAAAGCCCCTCATGCAATCGGGGCAGAAGCAGGCATCCAGCCAGGTCACGGCGCCGGCCGTCCCCGTATAGTCGTCGATGTGCAGGGCATCGGCCCCGGAGGCGACGACCCGCTCCAGGCGGTGCCGCAGGTACGACCGATACAAGGGGCTGTTGGTGCAAAACCACCACGCCGGTTCACCCTTGTGCTTGTGATCCCAGAGCCAGGGCACGATGAAGGGTTCGCCCGCGAAATTGAGACATCGGGCCTCGGCGAAGCGGGGCGAGAAGTCGATCATCCCGGCGAATTCCGTGCGGAAGCCCACGCTGGAGGCGAAGACTCGCACTCCCTTCCGATGGGCGTCGGCGATATGCTCGCGATCCGCGTGCCCGGCCCAGCCCAGCACCGTGCAGCCGTAGGCCTCGTAGAGGGCCGGATTGTCGTACATGAAGACCACGTCGGAACGCCGGATGACCCGCGGCGTCTCCGCGGCGTTTTCTCCCGCGGGGCTTTCTCCCACAGCGATTTGCCCCGCAGCGCTTTGTCCTGCGACCCTTTCTCCCACGGCGTTTTCGCTCGGGGGGCTTGCTCCCACGGCGTTTTCCGCGACGGCGACTCCGCCGATCGCCAGCCCGATCACGGCCGGCACCGCGACGGCGAATCTCATTGCGTTCCAGGCGGCGACAAGCGGCTGAGCGGGAACAATCGCAGCAAGCGGCCATGCGGTTCGCTTCGGCCGGAGGCGCGGCGTGCCGGCGAGCTTGCTTACCCGCGAGATACGACGATCCAAGCGAGAGATCCGCAATCGCATCATCAGGTCCTTTCCATCAGGTTCCACGTCGGGGGGACACGAGGAACACGGAATACGGGCGGGAAGCGGGCGGGAATCGCGGGGGAAGCGATTCACGGAGTTTCGGTTTGTTGTAAAAGCTCGGCTAGGCGACCGCGTGCCCGATCATACGCCGCCGGGTCGGGGTTCCAATCGAAGAACGAAGTCGTCAACTCGCGGACGATCGCCTCGGCCTCGGCGCGGCGCCCGGCGCGGTCCAGCATGGCCAGGTATTCGTAATCTTGGATGCCGTCGCGGAGGGCCTTGAGTCGCAGGCTGGGGACGATCCCTTCGTAGCCCGCCGGCCGCGCCGGGTACACCAATGTCCCTTCGCCGTTGTAAACGAGACTCCTCCCCTCTTCGCGCCGGCCGTAGGTCCAGGGGTCGGTCCAGGGGTCTTCCGTCTGGTCCCAATAGGACATGCCGCCCCAATAGAGGATTCCCCGCATCCGGTCATTCCACGCCATCCACAGGGGCACGCGGTAATGGAGCAAGGGGAAGTCGATCTGCCACCAGGGGGTCGGTCGGGCACCCTGGCACAGGGCCGTGTAGGTCCACACCGTCTCGCCCAGGGCGAGCCGCTCCAAAGCGCTGTCTTGCCGATGGAGGCAGAAGAGCGGGCACCAAATGTCGACCGCCCCGTAGAGGTCGCCCCAAGCGGAATCCTGCGTCCACGTCTGCTCGACGACGAGGACCTTGAGGGCGGAACGAAACTCCTTGATCGCCCGGCCCCACGTTTGCACGTACCGATAGGCCTCGGCATCGTTCGGCTCGTCCTTGAGATAGGTGTAGAAAACGACGTTCGGCCGAGCCAGGGACTGCGCCGCGGCGTCCCAGGCCGCCAGCCACGCGCCCAGGCGATCCCGCTCCGCCGTGGGATCCTTGACCGCCGAGGACGGATGCGGCGTTTGCACGGCGTTGACGTGATATCGGTCCACGAATTCCCGCAGTGCGGCCAGATTCTCGTCCGGGATGCGGAAGCTGCCGTCCGGCCGCTCGACCGGAATCAACCATTGCCGCGGGGGCGTGGCATTGATCCGATGCTCGCCGACGAGGGCCGCGCACTGTTCGTCCACCGCGGCCCAGTCGGAGGGCGGCTCCTCTTTCCCTGCCCGAGAACGCTTCTGGTAATAGCCCCGCATCCGATCGGCGGGCGACCCCAGGGCCGTCTGAACGCTCGGCACATCGGGCAGGGTGAAGTTCCAAATCGTCAGCGTGACGGGAACCTCCACCGCGGCCTCCCCTTCCGCCGTCACTCGATAGACCCCGCGGTAGGTGCCGGCGGGGGCATCGGGGGGAGCGAACAGGTCCACCCAAAAGCCGTGCGTCTGCTCGGCCGGCAGATCGAAGGGCGCGGCCGCGTATCGCGCCGGCCCCAACGCCGCCCCCGTCAAGGGGTGAAGCATGGGAATCAAGGCGTCCGGATACCAGCCGGGCCGGAATCGGTCGTTGCGGTAGCTGCCCGCGGTCAGCTCGAACTGATGTTGCCGATACAACCGGGCGGCGGCGCCCGGCAGCACGTTGCCGTTCGGCCCAAGCAAATCACCGGCCCGGACGGCCACGCCGGTAAGCGGCCGGTCGCTTCGCATCAGGATTTGGAAGCCGCGGCATTCGTTGCGTGCCGCGAAGAGCCGCACCTCCGCGGTTTCGCCCGGCGCATCGTCGCGGAGGACCCTCACGGTATCGCTCGTGGTCCAAATCCGCCATTCGGCCCGGGCCGGCCAAGCCCACGGGATGACCCCGATGATCCCCAAGAGCGCGAAATACCTTGCCCTTGTCATGGCCGACTCTCCTTTGAAAGTCATGGCCGACCCTCCCTTGAAAAAAGCCCGCCCATCCGGCCCCTCCGCGAGCGGCCGGCGGTTCGTGCCCGACCTACGCGGAAATACCCTTCGCAAGCCGTCCGAGAAGGGCGAACCGCGCCCGTTTTCCGCGGCATGTTGCCGGTGTGGGTAGCTTAATCCCGGCAACCGTCCGAAACAAGCCTGCGCGGGGTCGCCCCCGGCAGGGTAGCGCGGCCCTGAAGGCCGGTTGCGATGTTCCGGTCGTACCGATTCTGCGGTTGATCCCGCCGACGCCGCCGTCGCGTCCGACGGCGTTGCAAATGCCGAGACCGCGGACTTGACATAAGCTTGATGGAGGCGGCCCGTGGAGGTCAGCGGACGTCATCCCGTCGGCCGCGGCTCGTATCCCCGAGGGCAACCATGAAAACACCGGTGACCGAAAAAGAAAGCGTTCCAGAGGCCGACGTCTCTCGGGAAACCGCCAAGCGGCGCCGCAAGCACGACCGATTTACTTACCCCGTCCTTCAGATGATCTGCCCCTGTGGGAGCGACGTCATCCCCCGGCCGGCGCGCTTTTTCCCCGTGAAGTGCAAGGACCTATCGCGGAGCGGGATTTCCTTCTATTTGGATTGGGAACCGTCGTTCCAGCGATTCATCCTGATGATCGGGACGGGAGATCACCACGACTATGTGGCCGGCGAAGTGGTTTACGTACAAGCGATCGCCGCCGATGCGCCGGGCCGCTATCTGGTGGGCTGCCGACTGATCAAGAAGCTGAAATCCGCCGCTCAGGCAGGCGAAGCGGAATGACGCGGTTGGCGAGGAATGACGCGGTTCGCTCGGCCGCCCGCAATCACCGGGATACGAAAAGATTGTCCCGATGGATGATTTCCTCGTAGGGCAACCAGCCGAGGATCTGGGCGATCTGCCCGGTCCGCAGCCCCTTGATGCGCCGCACCTCTTCCGCCGAGTAGTTGCTCACGCCCCGCGCGAATTCCACGCCCTGCGGGTCGCGGAGGGCCACCAAATCGCCCTTTTGGAAGGAACCCACCACGTCCGTCACGCCGATGGGGAGGAGGCTGGTGCCCCGGTTCTCGATGGCCTGCCGGGCCCCGGCGTCCACCACCACGTGCCCCCGCGGCTGAATGCTCAGGCCGAACCAGCGTTTCCTGGCCCCGACGGTCTCGCCCTGCGGGAAGAAGAGGGTGCCGACGGATTCCCCGCGGATGATCTTGCGCAAGGCGCCGGCTTCCCGTCCCGCCGCGATGATCACGCTTCCCCCGGCGGTGGCCACCAACCGCGCCGCGCGCAACTTGCTTTCCATGCCGCCCTTGCTCAAGCCGGTCTTGCGGTCGCGGACCAGTTGAAAGACGGCGTCGTCGAACTTGCGGACGAGCGGGATCAAGCGCGCTTGCGGATCGCGCGGATCGCCGTCGTAAAGCCCCTCCACGTCCGAGAGCAACACCAGCAAGGGGGCGCCCAGCAGCGTCGTCACCAGGGCCGCCAGGCGATCGTTATCGCCGAAGGTCATGCGCAGTTCTTCCACGGCCACGGTGTCGTTCTCGTTGATGACAGGGACGGCGTCGTAGCGATGGAGCAGCGTCAGCAGCGTGTTCCGCGCATTCAGGTAGCTGACGCGGTTCTCGATCACGTCGGCGGTGAGCAAGACTTGAGCGGCGACGTCGCCGAAGCGCCGGAACTGTTCGTCGTAGGCCTCGACGAGGAGGCTCTGCCCGATGGAGGCCACGGCCTGCAGCTCGGCCAGATCGCTGGGGCGCTGCTTCAGGCCCAGCCTTCCCATGCCCGCCCCCACGGCCCCCGAGCTGACCAAGACCACCTTCCGTCCCGACTGTCGCACCTCGTGAATCTCCTCCGCCAAGGCGGAAATCCGCTCCTCGTTGAGGCGGCCGTCGGGATGCGTGACGACGCGCGTGCCCACCTTCACCACGATCAGATTCGCCTCGCCGGCGATCTCGCGACGCACCAAATCGATCATCATGGAAGACACCGTCATGACTGAGCGAGGAACGCACGCCGAGACTTACGCTCGAAACAAGACTGCCCGGCCGAACGAGCCGTGGGCAATGGGTAAGCGATGATGACCCGCGGCCCCGCAGCACGAATCCGTATCGGCAGGCCGCAGGCCGATACTATTCCGCCCGCCGCCGAGGTTGAGTTCAACGGCGCCGGAGGCTCGCAACCCCTTATCCTAGCCCCTCGTTCCTGAGCGGACAATGCGAGGCGGCTGCGGCTGAAATACTGTGGCGTGACGGCGCAAAATAAGTAAAACAGGACGTTAGGAGTTCGGCCGGGTGGCTGGGGTCGTGTGGGTGCCGCTGCCGGCTTGTCCGGCAGTGCGGGCGGCTGATCCCATGATCGGCGGCACCCACCCGCCGGCTTGCACGGATGCCGGGTGGCTGGGGTCGAAGCGGAGCGAAGCCCCCAGCCGCGCGTCCTGGCAACGCCTCCACCGCCGGCTTACGCCGGGTGCCACTGCCGGCTTGCGCCGGCCCAAGACGTTTCGAGGCGATCCGGGGGTTTGCACACCACAGGCGGGGGGGTAATATGGACGTTGAAGGTAAGCTTCTTAATTCGGTAAAAGAACCCTCGGCCTTCGCCTACGAAGTCGCCGCGACTCGTATCCGAAACGGCATGGGATATGCTCTCTCACTTTTTGCGGATTCTCCTGGCTCGAATCGCGCAGTTGCTGAGCGGCGCCAGTGTCCGCTGGATCGATTGTCAGCCCGACACCTGCCAACGCATCTACTTCGCCAATCATACCAGTCATCTGGACGCGGTGGTGATTTGGTCGTCGTTGCCGGCGGCGGTTCGGGCAGTGACACGGCCGGTGGCCGCCAAGGACTATTGGGCGGCGGGATCGATTCGCCGCTACCTCTCGGAAAAGGTCTTCAACTCCCTCCTCATCGACCGGCAGGACATCAAGGTCCACCAAACGCCCATTCATGAGATTTTGAACGCGGTGGGCGACCGGTATTCGCTGATCCTGTTTCCGGAGGGCGGCCGCTCGTCGGGAGAGGACGTGGGAGAGTTCAAGAGCGGGCTTTATCACCTGGCCCGCCGCCGGCCCGACTTGGAATTGATTCCCGTTTATCTGGACAACATGAACCGCATCCTGCCGCGGGGAGAGTTCCTGCCCGTGCCGCTCTTGACCCGAATCACCTTCGGCCCGCCCATGTGGTTGGAGCAAGGCGAACACAAGCAGGCTTTTTTGCAGCGCGCGCGGGCCGCCGTGGTCCGCCTCCGTGATTTATAATCAGAAGCGGACCGTCGCCTCGGCGGCGCTCGCGTCTTCATCTTCCAGCGGCCTTGTCCGACCTTCGAGCGTGATATGGATGCCGTAGCCTGGGGTTTGATGGGAGGAGTCGTCGCGCTCTTGATCATCGCCACGGTGGTGGTCAATCTGCTGCGGCGGCGGCTCCCCGACCGTCTCAATCCGGCCTTGCTGGAGAACATTTCCAGCCGCTTGCGGGCATGGTGGCTGCTGCTGGCCGGGCTGGCGGGGGCCTTGATGCTGGGCAAGACCGCCACCGTCGTGCTGTTCTTCTTGATCTCGTTTTGGACGCTCCGCGAGTTCATCACCATCGCGCCGACGCGGCCGGGCGACCATCGCGCCCTGTTCTGGGTCTTCGTCTTGGCGACTCCCGCCCAATACCTGCTGGTAGCCTTCGCGCAGTACGAGCTTTTCGCCATTCTGATACCCGTTTACGGCATGTTGTTCCTGCACGCGCGAGTCGCCCTCTCCAACGACCCCGTGCAGTTCCTGGAACGGACGGCCAAGATTCAGATCGGCCTCATGATCTGCGTCTATTGCCTCAGTTACACTCCCGCTTTGTTGACGGCCTTGCCGCTGGATCCCGACGGTTATTCGCCCAACATTCGCTTGTTGTTCTTCTTCGTGCTGATTACGCAACTCAACGACGCCCTGCAGTTCGCCTGGTCGCAATTGCCCAGCCGCCACTACATCGTCCCCAACATCAATCCCACGCGGACCTGGGAAGGGCTTTTGGGCGGGGCCGCCAGCGTGACGCTGCTGGGGGCGCTGCTGAGTTGGGCCACGCCGTTCGCCTCGAGCTGGGTCGCGGCAGGCATGGCCTTGGCCGTGGCCCTGGCCGGCTTCGCCGGCGGGATCACCATGTCGGCCATCAAACGCGATCGCGGCGTCAAGGACTATGGGACGCTCGTGGAGGGGCACTCCGGCGTGCTCGACCGGCTGGATTCGCTCTGTTTCGCGGCCCCCGTCTTCTTCCATCTCACCAAAGTCTACTTCCACTATTTCCCGTATGTGGCGGGATAAGGCTTGCCTGCCCCGGCCGCGGTTTTCGACCTCGCCGCGATTTTCGAACACCCTGCCGAACCGGACGTAAGTTGGAAAGAGGAGATTCCCAGCGCCGCGCCGACCGCCGTGCCCGGCGACGGCAACAAGCCGCCCAAGCATCCAAGCACCCAAGCAATTCGGACGGGAAGGGCGCGGGGCGGCGCCGCGAAGACCCGGCCCGCCGGCCGCCGAACCCCTGGAATGACGAACCCCTGGAATGACGATCCGGCATGAGCGAATCCGCCCGTATCATCGCGATCGGCGACATCCACGGCTACTCGCAGCCGCTGGCCGCGCTGCTGAATGCCATCCGCCCTCA
>JAAZNR010000746.1 GCA_012798155.1 Thermogutta sp.
AGGTTCGCCGCATTGCACCCGGACGTTCGCCGGTGGGTTTCGGCGGAATCTTGGCGAAAGCGGCGAGGGCTTGTTTCTAGGACCCCTTGAGGAGAGGTCGTCGCTACATGCAATTTCGTTCGATGTTTCTCGTTGGTTCGGCGGTCGGCGCCATGGTGGTGTGCGGTTGGAGGCTTGCCCAAGCGGAGGAAGCCGCTGCCGAAGTGGACCCCGCGGAAGATTTCGTGATCAAGTGGCTGCCGAAACCCTATCCGGTCCCGGATGCCGATGCCGCTTCGGAACCGGACATGAAGCCCTACACGGAAGTCATCGTGGGAACCGACATCAAGTTCGAGATGGTGCCGATCCCCGGCGGCAAGTTCATGATGGGCAGCCCGGAATCGGAGGAAGGCCGCAACGAAGACGAGGGTCCGCAACACGAGGTCATCGTCGAGCCGTTCTGGATGGCCAAATACGAGACCGTTTGGGACGCCTACGAAACGTGGTCCTTCGAATTGGACAAGCGTCGCCGCGAGCAGATGCGGGAGCAGGCGACCGATTGGGACAAGTTCGCGGACGCCATCGCCCGGCCCACCCCGCCCTATACGGACATGTCTTTCGGCATGGGCAAGAAGGATCGGCCCGCCGTGTGCATGACGCAGTACGCGGCCCGGCACTTCTGCAAGTGGCTGTCGGCCAAGACCGGCCGTTACTATCGACTTCCGACCGAAGCGGAATGGGAATACGCCTGCCGTGCCGGTACGACGACGGCCTATTACTTCGGCGATGATCCCGCGGATCTGGACGATTACGGCTGGTACTTCGACAACAGCGATGATAAGTTCCATAAGGTAGGCGAAAAGAAGCCGAACGCCTGGGGACTTTACGACATGCACGGGAACGTGGCGGAATGGGTGCTGGATCAATACGTGCCGGACGCCTATAAGCGTTTCGCCGGCCGGAGCGTCAAGAATCCCTTGATTCCGGTGGAAAAGGAGTTCCCGATCACGGTCCGCGGCGGTTCCTGGGCGGACGATCCGGAGATGCTCCGCAGCGCGGCTCGCCGCGGTTCGCATCCCGACTGGAAGATGCAGGATCCGCAGATTCCCCAGAGCATCTGGTACCTCACGGATGCCCCCTTTGTGGGCTTCCGCGTGATCCGTCCGTTGCGGCTCCCGACCGAGGACGAGGCGAAGATGTATGAACCGGACCCGGAGATTCTGCGGGATTACCGCAAGGCTCAGGGCGGGAAGTATTGATTTCGGAACGAGGCGAGGTTTGCCCGGCGGGGTGTGTGCGCCGGCGTGCGGTAATGTTCACGGCCGCGGGGCGGTGAACGTGTTTTACGGTCTTTGCAACTGATGATAGGAGATGCGGCGATGAACGAGAAGTTGACATCGGCCTCTCGGCGAAGCTTTTTGAAAAGCTCCGCGATCCTGGGCGGCGCGGCCATGACCGGCCTCAATCTTTCCCGCGCGGTACACGCCGCGGGCAGCGACGTGATCAAAGTGTGTTTGGTCGGATGCGGCGGCCGGGGTAACGGCGCCGTCCGCGACAACATCAAGGCGGCCGCCGAGGCCGGCCTGAAGGTCCAAGTCGTGGCGGTGTCCGACGCTTTCGAAGGCCGGGCCAAGGGAACCGCGGAAAATCTCCGCAAGGAATTCGGCCAGGACGTCGTCGACCTGCCGGACGACCGCGTCTTCGTGGGATTGGACTCCTACAAAAAGGCCATCGACTGCGGCGTGGATATGATGATCAACGCCTCGCCGCCGGGCTTCCGCCCGTATCAATACAAGTACGCCATCGAGGCCGGCAAACACGTCTTCATGGAAAAGCCGGTCTGCGTGGACGCCCCCGGTTACCGAATGGTCATGGCCGCCAACAAGCTGGCCGATGAAAAGGGCCTGAAGGTGGGCGTGGGTCTCCAGCGCCATCACCAGGCCAGTTACCTTCGCGAAATCGCGGCCATCAAGGAAGGCAAGATCGGCGACATCACCTTCCTTCGCTGCTACTGGAACGGCGGGGCGATTTGGATTCGCCGTCCCGATCCCAGCATGAACGAGCTGCAATATCAGGTCCACAACTGGTACCATTTCACCTGGTTGAGCGGCGACAACATCGTCGAGCAGCACGTCCACAACCTCGACGTCTGCAACTGGGTGATGGATGACCATCCGGTCGAGGCCAACGGCATGGGCGGCTGCGAGATGCGCTATCGCGGCGACAATCGCGGCGTGGGCCAGATCTTCGATCATCACTTCGTGGAATTCACCTATCCCAACGGAGTGAAGATGTACAGCCAGTGCCGGCAGATCAACAACTGCTGGAACAACGTCTCGGAAGCCGCCCACGGTACGAAAGGCTCTTCCGGTTGCAGCAGCGGCCCCGGCGGTACGAACCCCTACGTCCAGGAGCACATCGACCTCCTCAACGCGATTGTCAAGAACGAGGCGTTCAACGAAGGGTATTTCGGTGCGAACAGCACGTTCACGGCGGTCCTTGGCCGCTTGGCGACTTACAGCGGGCAGGTCGTGAAGTGGGACGACGCCGTTCAAGGGATGCCGGCTTTGGCCCCCGAGATCACCTCGTGGGATCAGGATCCGCCGGTCACGAAGAATGAGGAGGGCGATTACCCGATCGCCCAGCCCGGCGTCTACAAGCCGTACTGATCCTGCCGGCGTCCCCGAGCCAAGGTGTCCGCCGGAGTTCTTGGCGGACGATCTCCGGCTCGCCTCGGCATGACTTTGCATGGCGAATCGCGACCCTCGGCCCCATGCCGGGGGTCGCTTTGCGTTGGGCCGGAAATTACGGTTCAGCCCGCCCACGCTGCGGAAACGCCTGTAGTCCGCATCGCCGGAATCCCCGGACCTTTTGTCCGTTCCATCCAGGGGGCGGTACAATTCCCTAGAACTGGACCCTAGAGCCGGAAACCATCTCCCCGGAGCTGGAAACCATCTTCGACGCGGCGCATGGCTTCCCCCCGTCCTCCCGCAGGGACTTCATGCCTTTTCAAAAGCGGCGGGAAGAACCGCGGCCCGACCATCCCTGGAGGCCAAGAGCGGCCAAGTGAACGATACGAACATGACGAACATGATCATGAAACAAGGACAGGAACTGTCCCGCGGCAACCCGGAGGGGTGCGAGATCTTGTTGGACATCACGGGGATGCACTGCGCGGGATGCGTGGCTAGCGTGGAAAGGGCGCTCCGTTCGGTGCCGGGGGTGGCCGATGCGGCCGTCGATTTGATGACGCAACAGGCCAGGGTTGTCGCCCCGCCGGCGGAAGACACCCCCTTGCGACTGATCGAGGCGGTTCGCTCAGTCGGCTATCAAGCCCAACTGCGAGAGCAGATAACCCGAACCGCGGACGGTAACGCCCTTCCCTCGGCGAGCGGCGCCGCTCCTGAACCGGAGAACCTGCTTTCCCCGTGGGAGCGGCAGGCCCGCTACGCCAAGGAGCGCTTGCGAGATTCGCTTTTCGGCCTGATCGGGTTGGGGATCGTCTTGGCGGCCATGTTCGCGCTGCCCGCCTCGGGGATGGCACTCGCGCTAGCGGTGCTGGGGGCAGGCTCGGTGCAGCTCTTCGTCGGCGGTCCGATAGCTTGGGCGGCACTGCGGCAACTCCGTCACGGGGTGATCGGCATGGATGCCCTGGTCGCCCTGGGAACGTGGACGGCCTTCGCGGCGGCCTTCGCCGAGACGCTGTTTCCCGGCCTATCGCTCCACGAAACGATGGGAATCGGCCACGGCGGCTCCGGCGTCTCGATGTATTTCAGCGACTCGGTGATGATCCTGAGCATCATTTCCTTCGGGCGATATCTGGAGAGCAGGGTCAAGGTCCGCGCCTCGCACGCGATTCGGCAGCTTATGGATCTGGCTCCGCCGACGGCACTGATGCGAGTGGAGGAGGATTTTCGCGAGACCCCCGTGGAGCACATCCCCAAAGGGGCCGTTGTCCTGGTCCGCGTGGGAGAAAAGATTCCGCTGGACGGCGCGATCGTCCAGGGAACATCGGACATCGACGAGTCTTGGCTGACGGGCGAGGCCCTGCCCGTACCGAAAAGGCCCGGCGAAGGGGTCCTGGCGGGAAGCATCAATTTGACGGGCCCGCTGCAAGTGGAGGTGGTGAAACCGGCGGGCGAAACGGCCTTGGCTCAGGTGGTCCGACTCGTCCGCCAGGTACAGTCCGGCAAACCGCGGATTGGGCGATTGGCGGACCGCCTCGTGGCCTGGTTCGTTCCCGTCGTCGCGGTGATTGCGCTGACTTCGCTGGTGATTTGGGGACCCGTCCTGGGCCGCTGGGATACGGCCCTCAACGCCTTGGTGGCGGTTCTTGTAATCGCCTGCCCGTGCGCTTTGGGCGTGGCGACGCCTGCCGCGCTGATGGTCGCCGCCGGCATCGGTGCTCGGCGCGGCATCCTCAACAAAAATGCCGAAGTGCTGGAAACGATGGGCCAAGTTGACGTTATCGTCTTGGACAAGACCGGGACGCTCACGCTGGGCCGGCCGCAACTGGTGGAAACGGCGGTCACTCGCGACGCTGAGCCGGAAGACGTGTTGCGATGGGCCGCCGCGGCCGAGCAAACCAGCGTCCATCCCTTGGCGGCGTCCATTGTGGCGGAGGCGGGGCGACGGGGAATCTCGTGGAAGCCCGCGGAATCGACGGAACTTCTCCCCGGCATCGGCATTCGGGCTTTCTTGGACGGCCGAGAGGTGCTGGTCGGCGGCGACGCGGTCCTTCCCGAAGGCATGTCGCCCACCGATGCAGTCGCCCTTTTGCATTCGCCCCAAGACGGCGGTATGCGCGGGGCGGCAAGCCTCGAAGGCGAAATCCGCGTTTGGGTGGTTGCTGAGGGGCGACTGCTGGGAATGCTCCGTTTTGCCGATGTCCCGGCCGAAAGCAGCCAAGAGGCGGTCGCCATGCTCCGCCGCCGAGGGCTGCGGATCGTGATGTTGACCGGCGATCGCCGCGAAGTCGCGGAACGGATCGCTCGCCAATTGGAGATCGAGGAAGTCGTCGCCGAAGTGCGGCCCGATGACAAGTTCGAGGTGGTGCGGAGGCTGCAACGGGAGGGGCATTGCGTGGCCATGGTCGGGGACGGCGTGAACGACGCACCGGCCTTGGCGGCGGCCGACGTCGGCATCGCTTTGGGGGCCGGCGCGGATATTGCCAAGGAGTCGGCCGACGTGGTCCTCATCGGGCGCGATCTCCGCGCCATTCCCGAGTGCTTGGCCCTCAGCCGCAATACGATGGCCACGATCTGGGAAAACATGTTTTGGGCCTTGATCTACAACGCCGTTTTGATCCCCCTGGCGGCAGGCGCGGCCGTACCGTGGACCGGGTTCTTGATTCCCGCTCCCGCCGCCGCGGCGGCCATGGCCCTCAGCGATGTTTCCGTAGTCCTCAACAGCCTGCGACTCTATCGCAAGCCTCTGGCGTAACGGTCCCGAACCCCGCACACGCTGGGGGGACGAGGGCGGCGCCGCCTTCCGGCCGACTCCTGTGCCCGGTCGCACACGCTCAGGCTCTTTGAGATAATCGAGGGAGTCCGGGAATGGAGGGCGGGTCCCTGGAGGGGCCGGCCTCGCCACAAACGACAGGCGGAGGCGACGGAGCGTGTTCCTCCATCCAAGGGGGCTCCAATGGGGCTTTTCGACGTGCCCCATTTCCGCACACTCAGGGATGGTTCGGTATCAGGCCGTCGCGAGATTGCCGCGCCGAGATTCCGCTTTTCGCGGAACGCTCGCGCAGAGGGGTGTCCTTTGCGCCATCATGCGAGCCGTTCGCGATGCAACCTCTGAACTACGACCGGGTTTGGGCACATCAGCGGCCGGATGTCGCCTGTCGTGCCGCGGTTACTACAATGCAAAACGACTCCCATCATGCACGTTGGAGAATCG
>JAAZNR010000747.1 GCA_012798155.1 Thermogutta sp.
CGAGCCGGCCGTGGAACACGAGCGGGGAGGGCCATTGTTCGCCGGGTCTGGATTCGCTTGTTCGCGGGGTCTGGATTCGCTTGTTCGCGGGGTCTGGATTCGCTACCGTAACCACTGGAGGCGGATAACGACTCGAGGCGGACTCGACGCGCGGCCGCGGCGTGGTCGGCTGCGTTCGCTTCCGCGAGTTCCCCCCTGCAATGCCGGAAGGATGTGAGCCATGAATCGCTTGCTACCTTGGGCCGTTGTCACGGCGATCTCGGCGGGCTGGGTCGGCGTCGCCGCCGCGGCGGAGTCCGCTCCCCCCAAGCCCTGGCAGCAGCTCTATCAAGGCGAGGATGCCGCCGGCGCGAACGTCCTCGGACTGTGGCAGTTCCTGCCGGGGAAAGAGACGCTGGACGGCAGCGGACGCGGGCACGAGTTGCAGCTCCGCGGCGAGTCCCGATTCGTCCCCGGCGGCCTCTTCGGTAACTGCTTGGAGAGCTTTCGGGGGGGACCCGATCACGACGTTCCGCACGGCGCCGTGGTCAAGAACGCCCCCGACCTGTCGCCGCAGGGCGCCTTCACGTTGGAAATGTGGATCAAGCCCAAGCCGGAGTTGGCCGAGTGCGGCACCGCCTTTCTGCTGGACAAGAAGTACTATCCGTACCCCAAGGACTTGCCGCAGGCCAATCACGACTACTGTTTGTATCTGCGGCGGACAGGTTCGGGGAGATACCGCCTGACGGCCTTCCTCGGATACGGCCGCGATTCGGCGGAATACGCATCCCGGGAGATCGCTCTGGTTCCCGGCGAGTGGACGCACGTGGCCTTCAGCTATGACGGCGAGGGTCTGGGGCGGTTCTTCGTCAACGGCGAGCCGTGCGGCCGCGTCGTTCACAAGGATCGCGGGCCGATCTCCCCCGGCGACTACGACCTCGTCATCGGCGACCGCTACGGCTCGATTCACGCCGGCTTTCCCGGTTGGATCGACCAGGTGCGGATCGTCGGCGGAATCCCCCCCTGCTTTGCGGGCGGACTGGAGATCGCGCTCGCTCCGCTGAGCCGCACCGCCTTTCTGCGGATGGAAGCGGACGCCGCGGTCGAGCTTCTCGCCGTCAACGACGCTCCCGAGGAGGCCCAAGCAGTAGCGGTTACCTGGGATTTGGCGGGGATCAGCGGCTCGAGAACGATCGCCGCCCTGCCGCGGCGGGGCGAGACGCGGATCGCGATTCCCGTCGATACCCGATTGCGGCCGGACCGCTATCCTTTGCGGGTGACGATCTCGGCCATGGCGGGCGACCGGCGGGTCGAGGCCGCGCAAGAGTTCGAAGTCGCCGTCGTCGCCCGATCGCTGCCCGACACGATGCCGGTCGTCATGTGGGGGACGGGCGATCTGGATCGGCTGCAAGAGATCGGCTTCACCCATCAGTTGATGTCCGCGGCGGACTACGATCGGATCTGGCGGGCGGGCCGACCGACCTCGCCCCTGGACGAGGCCGCCCTGGCAGCCCGCGCGGCGGAGTTGAATGAGTATCTGGCGCGAGGCGTGGGGGCCGTCGCCACCCTCTCCCCGGCGGCCTGGATCGTTCGGGATCCGGATCGCGGGGCGCCCTTCCAACGCGTCAACCGCAACGGCGAACCGTACAAGGTTGCCAATCCCTGTGGGCTGTTCCCGGAGGTATCGCGGTTCTGTTACCACGTGGGCGCATCGGTGGGCGACGCCTTCGGCCGATTCCCGGCCTTGCAGGCGGCCTTGATCGACACCGAGGTCCGGGACGCCACGAATCTCTGCTTCCACGAGCACGACCGGGCGGCCTTTCGCGCTTTCGCCGGCTACGACATTCCCGAGCGGGCGGCGAGCAAATGGGGCCTCAACTATGCCTCCCTGCCCGACTTTCCCGCCGATCGCGCCCTGCCCGACGACGATCCCCTGCTGACCTACTATCGCTGGTTCTGGAAAGACGGGGACGGCTGGAACGCCTTGCACTCCGCCGTGCACCGCGGTTTGAAGGAGCACGGACGCAAGGATTGGTGGACGTTCTTCGACCCGGCCGTCCGGGCGCCGAGCGTCTGGGGCAGCGGGGGCGAAACCGACGTCATCTCCCAGTGGACCTACAGCTATCCCGATCCCATCAAGATCGGCCAAGCCGCCGACGAACTGTTCGCCATGGCCGGGGGCCGGCCGGGACAACAGGTCATGAAGATGACCCAGATCATCTGGTATCGCTCGCAGACCGCGCCCGAGTTGCCCCAGGACGAATCCCGACGCGCCGAGTGGGAGAAACGAATCCCCGACGCGCGATTCATCACCATTTCGCCGGACCACCTCCGCGAGGCCTTCTGGTCGAAAATCTCCCGTCCCGTCCGGGGAATCATGTACCACGGCTGGGGTTCCCTGGTGGAAGCCGATCACGGGGCGTACCGCCATACGCATCCGCAAACCAAGGAGGTCCTCGCGGAATTGATCCGCGACGTGGTCCGTCCCCTGGGGCCGACTTTGCTGCAAGTCCCCGATGCCCCCGCCGACGTGGCGATCCTGGAGAGCTTCACGTCGCAAATGTTCGCCGGGCGAGGAACCTACGGCTGGGGAAAGTCCTGGGAGGCCGACGTGCACTTGATTTTGCAATGGGCCCATCTGCAACCCAAGGTGATCTTCGAGGAAACCCTGCTCCGCGACGGCTTGGACGGATGCAAAGTCCTGGTGCTGCCCGCCTGCGACGTCTTGCCGCGGTCGGTGGTGGAGAGGATTCGTGCCTTCCAAGCGGCGGGCGGCATCGTCGTCGGCGATGAGTTCTTGGCCCCCGCCTTGCAAGCGGACGTCGTCCTTAACGTCTATCGCCGCACGGGGGCCGCGGACCGCGACAAGGCCGAGTTGCAGGCCCTTTCGCGACGCCTCCGCGAATCCCTGGATTCCCGCTATAGCCCTCGCGTAAATGCCTCGGAGCCGGACGCGGTGGTCCGCTTGCGGCAGTACGGGGCCGCGTTTTACGTCTTCGTACTCAACGACCGCCGCACGTTCGGCGACTACGTGGGACACCACGGCAAGGTCATGGAAGTGGGGCTGCCCCTCCAGGCCGAAATCACCCTCCAGGTTCCGGCGGGGACCGTTTACGATCCTCTGGCACGAAGCAGGGCAATTGCGACGAGCGACGGCGGGGGACTTCGCCTGCCTGTGGAGCTGGGCCCCGGCGAGGGGAGGCTCTTCATCGTGCTCCCCCGGCCCATTGCCGCGATCCGGTGCGAGGCGCCCGCCGAGGCCCGCTGCGGCGAGACGATCGATTGCGCGGTCCGCATCGTGGACGCCGACGGCGAGACGGTCCCGGCGGTCTTGCCCGTCGAATTCCTCCTCACCGATCCGCAAGGGCGCCGCGCGGAGCCGAGCGGTTATTACGCCGCCAAGGACGGGGTGTTGAACGTCCGCTTCGATTCGGCCCCCAATGACGAGCCGGGCGAGTGGACGTTATCCGTCCGGGAATTGGCGGGCGGGACGGCCGCGAAACGCACCCTGCGGCTGCAATGACGCGATCCTTTCCGGCGGGAATGCCGGGCGATGTCCCCTTGGAGAATCCGAGCGAGCGAGGAGCCGACCATGGGCCTCCTTGAGAAATGGAATCCGAAAGCCACGTGGAGGTCGGTTCTCCGCGCGGCAGTGTTCAACATGGGCGTCGGGGCCGCGTTTTTCTTTCTTTTTTTCAAGCCCGAGTGGCGTGAGGCATGGCCCATCACCTTGCCGCCTTGGTTGCTACTCAGCGCTTTGGTGGGAGGACTGATCGAATGGCAGGTCCCGCCCGACGACTATGACCCGCCTCCGCCGCGCGGACCATCCGACCCGTCGGCAACGGATCCGCCGGCGTAACCATTGTTTGTGTGGAACACAAACCCGAGCCGCCGGCGCAAGCCGGCGGGTGGAAGCAGCTAATCATGGGATCAGTCCCCCGCACTACCGGACAAGCCGGCAGTGGCACCCATGCGTCTGGGGGCTTCGCTCCGCTACGACCCCAGCCACCCGAAGCCGAACCCAGCCACCCGAAGCCGAACCCAGCCACCCCAAGCCGACCCCAGCCACCCGGCCCGCGCCTTTTCCATTGCGCACTTCCCACCTGCCGAAACAAGATCAACCGCGCAATCGGCCACCCAGAGTTCTGCAAAACCCCTCGCCGGGGGTAATTGACAAGGGCGATCCGCCTGTTTACGACCAAAGCCATCGGCCCGTCGCATGACTGCCGTTGCCCTGCCGCCGAGGGGTTCGGCCGGGACACCATACGGCAAAAACCCGTGAACGGTTACTTGGAAGGGGCCGGTCCTCCGGTTGCCGCGGCCTGCGACATTTCCGGAAGAGTCGGTCTACGGAATCCAAGAGTCCCAACGTTTGGTATGAGGTGAACAACCGCTTTAGCTTGTGTGTGAGGTAAACTTACGGCAGGGCCAGGGGAGGATGTGACGGGAACGACAGGTTGGAACTGCGAACTGCAGAGGGGTGCATGGCATTCTGGATCTTTGAAAAACTGGCAGGTGGTGCCGTTCGTCGGGATCCGAGCGAGATTCACCTGTTCAGGACCGCACAGGCGGATGAGGGCGAGTACGCTGGGACGGATACTCTCGTCAGAGAAATCTTCCAGAACTCGATGGATGCTTCAACCGGGCAAGGACCGGTTCGAATCCGGTTGGCACTCCATTCTCCGGGTGACCTACTACCGAGAGCTCGACTGTCGCATTACTTCCGCCGCCTGGAGCCGGCGTTGAAGCATTGGGAGATCGGCTTTGATCGCGACGGCGTACCTCAGCTTCAGGAGGGCTTTCTCGTCTGCGAGGACTTCGGGACGCGAGGACTTGGCGGCGATCCGCTCCTGGCGAGAGATCCTGATCCCGCCGGCAACGAGCGGGAAGACTTCTTCTGGTTCTGGAGGAACATCGGTCGGAGCGGGAAGACCGGCGATGACTTGGGCCGATGGGGACTGGGCAAGACCGTCTATCGTGCCGCCAGCCAAGTCGGTTGCATGTTCGGCCTGACCGTCCGGGCTGATGATCGCCGTCAACTTCTGATGGGGCAGGCGGTCCTTCGCATCCATGAGTGGGAAGGTCAGGAGTATGTCCCCGAAGGCTATTGGTGTGGTGGCGTCGAAGAACGCACGGGTCTCCCGTTACCCATCGAGGAAGCCTCCGAACTCGATCAGTTCCGACGCGAATGGAAGCTCAGTCGGTCCCCTGATGAGCCTGGGCTTTCCGTGGTCGTGCCGTACGCGGCCCCGGAACTGAAAGGGACCCACCTTCTCCAGGCGATCTGCGTCCATTTCTTCCTGCCGATCCTGCGTGGAGAACTGATTGTTGATCTTGTCACTCCGGATACTGGGGAGGTTCGACTCGATCAGAAGTCTCTGGAAGAGCGGAGCCGCAGCGTCAAGTGGGATGGTCCCAAACGGAGCAAGCGGCACGTTGCCCCGCCGATCGACTTTGTGAAGCGGTGCCTGCCAGTCCAGTCTCAAGCGGTCCCTACAAAGCTGCTGGGCCAAACCAAACTGCCGGAGCTGAGTTCGGAGGCCTTCGAGCCCCAGACGCTGGAGAAGCTGCGGAATCAGTTTGCGTCGGAAAAGCTGACGGCGATCAAGGTGCAGATGGCCCTGCCTCGTCGTCAGGGGCCGGATGAAGTGGGTGAACTGCATGTCTTTCTTCGGCGACAGCCTGATGGTGAGCGGGCGGATACCTATTACGTCCGCGAGGGGATGACGATCACCAAACTGAACTCTCGGGCGGGTCTCCGCGGCGTCCGCGCGCTGGTGATCGTCGAGAAAGGGCCGTTGGCCTCTCTCCTGGGCGATTCAGAAGGCCCGGCACACGAAGATTGGGATACGTCGGAGGACCGTCCCGATCGGACCTGGACCAAATGGAAAGGGCGGGTGAAGTTCTGTCGCAGGATCGTTGATGATCTGACGGAGTTGCTGACGACGCCGACAACCAAGGCGGACTTCGACCTCCTGAGTGACTTTTTCTCGATCGAGAAGACGCGGGCTCCTCAACGATCTCGGATGCCCCACCCGGAAGGGAACGGTCGGCCGAAGTTTGGCGACATTCCAGCCAAACCGCGATGGTATCGTCTGGATGGCCGTCGTGCGGGCTTTCGGATCGCCCACAACGCTGGGCAGCCCTTGCCGAAGAACCCCAGGCTTCGTGTCTCGGTTGCCTATGACCTCCCTTCAGGGAACCCCATCAAAAAGTGGAGTCCGTTTGACTTCGAGTTCGGCAAAAGCCCCCAGTTGAAGCTTTCGGGGAAGAGCATCAAGGCGACGGCTCAAGCCGGAAATATCTTGCTCCTGACTGTGGAAGGCGAAAGGTTTTCGTTTGTGGCCGATGGCTTCGATGAACATCGAGACCTCTTGGTCCGGATTGATGAACTGACGTCGGACGACGCTGTTGAGGAGGTCGAATCGTGATCAAACGCGTGAACTCCACCGGTCGCCGGAGAATCGGCTCCGATCGCGTGACGATTGTGGTGCACGAGGAGCAAGATCCTCGGACCTTCGATGCGACGATCGACTTGAAAGACTTCGAGGCCCCGCAGGACGCAGCCGTCGTGCTGGAAGCAACCTGTGCCGGCTCGAACACGATCCGCCGCTATTCGTGGGGGACGGTGGGACAATTGCTGCCGCCTGAAGACCGGACTCTGAGAGACCTCCACGGCAAGAACGTCTTCTTTTCGCTGAAGGTCATTGACCGTTCGGAGCGGTTCGGTCGAATCCTGGGCTTGGCCGAGAACATCCGCCCTTCCAAGGCCGGCCCCAAGACGGCGACCGGTCGCCGGGGAATTCTTCCTGTCGAGGAGGCCGACCTGGGCGATGAACTGTGGAAGTTGGAGTTTCGCTCCGAGGACGTCTTCCTGCTGGTGAACCGGAGAATTCAGGGGCTCTCGGGACGTGTTAGCTGGGATGCGTCCATCTATAGCTTGATTTATCCCGCTATCATCCGTGAGATTCTGCAGCGGGCTCTCGACGAGCAGACGGACGACGAAGAAGATTCCGACCGATGGCCGGTGCTGTGGCTGAAGTTCGCGCGACGACTGCACCCCGAAGGCCTTGAACCGCCGGAGTCCGAGGATGTGAGTGAACGCGAGGAATGGATTTCGGAAGTGGTCTCTGCCTTCTGCCGCGAGCACAGCCTCAGGGAGAAGTTCATCCAGGCGGCCGGCGTCGCTGAAGCCTCGGAGGATATGCCATGAAGCTGAGGCGATTCACACCTGAAGGCATTCAGGCCTTCCGCGAGTTTCTGGCCGAGTGTCGGCGTCAGCCGGAGACCGAGATTCCCGCCGGGCTGCTGGAGCATCGGACTCGGACCGAAGTCGTGACGCCGGAGTGCCAGGTGGAAGAGAAACACTTCGAGACGAAGGGAGAAGCGGCTCAATATCTCCACGGCGTCTTGCAGCCGCTGCATGAAGATGATCTCGCGAAAGACGCCGGCCTATGGACGTGGCTTTCACTCCTGTATCTGGA